>JAUVRF010000155.1 GCA_030597775.1 Methanobacteriota archaeon
CCAGAGGGAAGGACCCGGGTATCCGTGGGTGGCAACGTGTCCCCGGAGATCGTCGTCACCAACCCGGATGGCAGGACGGAGACCGCCGACACGTTCTACGTCGTCAGGTGGACGGACGACGACCCCGACGACAACGCGCGCATATCCTTGTACAATGACCTGGACACCGACCCCGACAACGGCACGGTGCTCATCACATCGAACATCCACGAGGACCCCGAGGGCGATGGCGATTCCTACGTGTGGGACACCTCCACCCTGGTGCAGGTACGGTCGTTCTACGTCCTGGCCGTCATAGACGACGGGACCAACGAGCCCTACTCCTCATACAGTGAGGGCACGGTCACGATAAGCCACACTGGAGGGAACTCGCCTCCGTCCGTGGAGGTGATGGAACCCGATGGCGTGAACGATATCGCCGATCAGACGTTCACCATCGAGTACCTCGCGTACGATCCGGATGACGTTGCCTCCCTCTCCCTCTACTGGGACACGGATGCAGGAGGTTTCGACGGCATTGCCATCGTCCGCGACCTGGAGGAGGCAGACGGGCCCGGCTCCTACGTATGGGACACGTCCAGCATGGACGAGATGGACCACGTCTACGTATATGCCGTGGCAAGCGACGGGCAGAACCCCCAGGCCCGTGCATACGGGAGCGGCCCCTTGACCATCCGGCACGGCACCTCGCCGAGGATCACCCTCTGGTCCCCCATAGGTCAGGCCATCGCCCTGGACGAGCCCGTGACCGTTACCTTCGACCGGGCGATGGACGAGGCCTCGACGGAGGCGGCGACCACCATCACCCCAAACATCCCGGGGACCTTCCAGTGGTCGGGCCAGACCATGGTGTTCGAGCCGGGAGGAGGATGGAAGGCCGAGACGGATTACACCGTGACCATTGCCAGAAGCGCCCGGGACGAAGAGGCCAACCCCCTGGACGAGGACCACCAGTGGTCCTTCCGTAGCGCCACCGCGCCCGTACCCACGGACCCCCCGATAGTGACGATCGACACGCCCTCGGAGGGCGAGGCGGTGTCGGGCCTGGTGTTCATCGAGGGCACGGTGGAGGACCTGGGCGCCGGTGGAGCTGTCGAGGTCCGGATCGATGGCGAGGATTGGCGCGACGCCACGGGCACCACCGGTTGGACCCTGATGTGGGACACCGAGGTCATCAACGATGGCCAGCACACCATCTCAGCAAGGGGCGCGGTGGGGGAGAACAACACGGGGCCGGTGGCGATGGTCAACGTGACCGTCCACAACGCCCCCAACAGCGCTCCCGTCGTGTATCCCATCGACGACCGTAAGGTGAACGTGGGCCAGACCGTCACCATCCAGGTGGAGGCAGAGGACCCGGACGGCCAAGGGATCGTGTTCACCGACGATACCGAGCTGTTCGATATCGACCCATCCAAGGGTCTCATCACCTTCACTCCCACCGAGGATCAGGTCAGCCAATGGTACATCACCATCACGGTGTCCGACGGCATCGACCAGACCAAGGAGACAATCATAATTACCGTGGAACCACAAGAGGACAGCGAGTCCTTCCCAGGGCTCTCCCTCACAATGAACCAGGTCCTTGCGGTCCTGGTGTTGCTGATAGTGGTGATCATCGTGGTCATCGCCGTGGGACGCCGCAGGCGCTTCAACCGGACGCAGGAGGGGACGGATGTCCCCGCACCCCGCTCGTCGATGGGGGACGTATCGTGAAACATTCATCTATGACCCGGTCCATCTGGCGGCCCATGCGTCGCAGCACCCGATCCCGCTGGTACGTGGCCATAGGCCTAGTGACCCTGCTGACCCTTGCCTCGACCGCCGGCGCGGCCCAGGCTCCCGGGGATGTGGCGTACAGCCTCTCGGGCGTCTCGGGGGCAGACCCCGCCGAGGCACCGACCTGGAAGGCACCGGCCTCCCTCGACGTAAGGCCCTGGTGGGACAGGACCACCATGGATGCGGACCATGACGGGATGTTCGACATGCTGGATCTGCTGGTCGACGCGGGGTCCCTGGAGCCCTTGGACGTGCTGGTGGACCTCGACCACACACCGACCGACGCCGAGGCGGTCCGGCTCGCAAGCCTCGTTGGAGCCCAGGGATGGGCATTGTTCCCCAACATCCGGATCGTGGGCCTCAACGCGGTGCCTCCGATGGTCCTCGACAGGCTCCTCGACGCCCCGGGCGTGGTCATGCTGGAGCCCCGGATGGACGCCGTGCCCTTGCAGGACGTGGCCACCCGCGCCATCAAGGCCCGGGAGTCCGGCGAGTACAGTCCCACCACCGCGTGGGAACTGGGATTCACGGGCAATGGGGTCATCATCTCCATCATGGACACGGGCGTCGACGACGCCCACTCGGCCCTCGCTGGCAAGTTCGTGGCCGGTGTGGACTTCACCAAGCCGAACCGTCCCCGCTTGTACCCCCGTGACGGCACCTACAATCCCGATGACCAGGCGGGCCACGGCACCACCTGTGCGGGCATCGCCACGAGCACCGGTTCCCCCGGTGGGGAATACATGGGGGCTGCCCCCGATGCCAACCTCGTGGACCTTAGGATCGGGACCCGCTTCGGCTTCTCTCCCGGTGAACGTCCACAGAACACCTACGACGCGGCGCTGCAGGCCATAGACTGGCTGGCCAGCCACTCCGACACCGCCTGGCCCGGCGGTGCCCAGGGCATCGATGTCAATTCCCTCTCCTGGGGAATACCCTTCGATGGGGCCTCCGACGGCTCTGACGGCTACTCCCGCGGCCTGGACCAGGCCGTCCTGGAGGGCATCGTATCCTGTGTGGCCATCGGGAACGAGGGACCCGACAACACGGGCATCACGGGAATGTCCGCGTCCTCGCGCAGCATCATCGTGGGTGCCCTCGACGATCTCAACACCATCGACCGCACGGATGACATCATCGCCTCCTACTCCACCCGCGGCCCCCGCCATGACGATGGGGATGATTATCCCTACGACGAGATGATGCCCCACATCACCGCACCGGGCACGAACATCTACGGCGTTATGTACGAGAACCGCGGCGATGGTTCGGGCGGCGGTTACGGCGGCCGGGGCTCCGGTACCTCCTACGCCACTCCCTACGTCGCCGGGATCTCGGCCATCCTCCTGGAGGCCAACCCCTCCCTCACACCCCCCGTTCTCCGGGAGATACTCATGGCCACCGCGGACCGCCGCGGCGGACCCGAGTATCCCACCCTGGACCCCTTCTGGAACGGTGACTTCGGATGGGGCATGGTCGACACGTACTGGGCCACCTTCGTCGCCCTCGAGATCGAGAACGTGGGCAACATCGACGTGGAACTCCAGGCCTTCGTGACCAACGTCAGCTCGGGTTCGATACTTGAGCCGGACCTCGTGGTCGAGGGTATCGCCTGGGCCAGGGTCGGTGCGGTGGACCACCTGGATTGGAGGATCGATCAGGGACCGTGGAACTCCGTAGGGCTCGACGAGGCCAACGCCACCTTCGGGATAGACCCCGCCACGGTGGGCGAGGGCATCCACATCCTCGAGGTGCGGGCGGTCGGCATCAACGGCAAGTATTCCGTGTGGCGACCCGTCGAGATCAACGTGACCCGGTCCGATGTGGACGCCTCCAACGCGGCCTCGATGGCCAGCGGTGTCGGATGGTTCCTCCTCGTGGTTGTCGTGATCGCCGTAGCGGCGTCGTACATCTGGTTGAAGCGGAGGGACCTGGTCTACAGGAGCCTTGACAAACTGGGCATCGAGCGGGCACCCTGACCCTGTTGGCCACACCGGATCCGGGACCTCGGAACTCTTTAAATAGAGGGTCTGCTGTGAGGCCGACCATGTGTGCCCACATGAAGGAGGACGAGTTCAGCGAGTGGTACAATACCCTCATCGAGAACGCCGAGCTCTCCGACAAGCGCTATCCCGTGAAGGGCATGAACGTATGGACGCCATACGGCTGGCGCATCATGACCAACATCGACGCCGCCATCCGCCGTGAGCTGGATGCCACTGGACACGGCGAGGTCTGCTTCCCGCTCCTGGTCCCGGCCACCGAGTTCGAGAAGGAGGCCCAGCACATCAAGGGCTTCTCCGACGAGGTCTACTGGGTGACCCGCGCCGGGGGCAACGAGCTGGACGTGCCCCTCCTCCTGCGACCCACCTCCGAGACGGCCATGTATCCCATCTTCAAGTTGTGGATCCGGTCCCACGCCGACCTCCCCTTGAAGACCTACCAGATCGTCAACGTCTTCCGTTACGATACCAAGATGACCCGCAGCTTCATCCGCGTGCGCGAGATCCACTTCTTCGAGTCCCACACTTGCCACGTGGACTTCGAGGACGCCGAGAGGCAGATCGCCGAGAACCTGGAGATCTGGTCCAAGGTCTCCAAGGACCTGGCCCTGCCGTACATGGTCGCCAAGCGGCCCGAGTGGGACAAGTTCCCGGGCGCATTCTACACCATCGGCTTCGACGTGCTCATGCCCACCGGCAGGACCATGCAGATGGCCTCCATCCACCAGTACAAGACCAACTTCGCGGTTCCCTACGAGATCACCTACGAGGACGAGAAGGGCGAGCATCAACACGTACACCAGACCACCTATGGCATGTCCGAACGGCTCGTGGGCGCGATCATCGCCGTCCACGGTGACGACAAGGGCATCGTGCTGCCACCCGTGGTGGCTCCCCACCAGGTGGTCGTCGTGCCCATCTTCAGGAAGGACGACGCCGAAGAGGTGCTGGGGGCCGCGAGGCAGCTGGCCGAGGAACTGGACGAGGCGGGTATCCGTGTCAAGATGGACGACCGCGACCTGCGTCCCGGCGAGAAGTACTATCACTGGGAGCGCAGGGGAGTGCCCCTGCGTCTGGAACTGGGCCCCAGGGACATGAAGCACGGGCAGGTCATGGTGGCCATCCGCGACACCGGAGAGAAGGCCGCCGTTCGCCGCGATGAGATCGTGGGCCGCGTCGAGGAGATGCTGGCCGAGATGCAGTGGAGAATGCTGGACAAGGCCGAGAAGGACCTGCGGGAGCGTATCACCGACCTTCCCGACATCCCGTACGGCTTCGAACTGGAGGACGTGGGCCGGGTGGGTTGGTGCGGAGAGGAGGATTGCGCGACCCAGATGGAGGTCAACCTCGAGGTCGTGTTCCTTGGCGAGGACATGGACATGAAGGGACCGGCCATCGAGAGGTGCACCACCTGCGGTGGGACGGCAAGGATGACGGCCTACGTGTCCAAGACCTACTGAAGAACCTACTGAGAATGGGTTAGCGACCCGAGCATGAGGATAAGGATATCGAGGACTAGCCGTGGGTCTCCTCGGTCTCCCGTATGGTGTTGAGGGTGGTACCCGTGAGGCCGCGGCCGACGCAGATTATCG
>JAUVRF010000111.1 GCA_030597775.1 Methanobacteriota archaeon
GCCCTCTGAGATCAGGATGACCACCATGAGGAAGAGGAGGGCATCGTAAATGGCCACCAAGCCCTGCCTGGCGGCCCTGAACGCGACATATCTCCTCATCGCCAGACCACCACCGTCATGATGCAGGCGTTCCTTTTCGATACGTTATAGTCCCCGCCTGGCACCGGTTCCTCGAACACCAGGGAGTACTGGACAAGGACCACCAGGGTCTCCTTGCCCTCGGGTACGGGTTTCCCGAATTCATAGAACGAGTAGAGGTTCCCCGGGTCGTGATCGGAGTCCGGAATGACGAGGTCATCGAAGGTGATGTTGTAGTTGAGGTCCGAACGTATATGGTCCTCGAAGTCCAGGTTCGACATGCCGTCCAGACTGCCCTGCCTGAGCTGGAATTCCGGGTAATGTGAGCCGTAGGAGTTGATCGCCATGAGCCGGTCCCACGCCTCGACCTGCTCGACCAGGTGCTCGACCTCCTCGAACATCTCCTGGTCCTCCTCGACCGAGCCGAAGGCGGACCAGTTGTAGAGGGTCGACGTCAGTAGGATCCCGATGCCCACCACGATGACCAGCAGCGTCTGCAGGTCCTCGAATACACCTACCTCCCCCCGCACGTCCCTTCGCAGTCGCATCCAGTTGCTTGAGGACCAGGGCCGCTTATGAGCCTTTCGGTGATATCATCAAGGAGTGTTCTAATCTATCACCAGAGATTGGTGTATCCAGGGTCATCCAACGGGCTCGAAAGGGTTATCTACGGGGGCCTCCTTTTGGTGCTACCCACGGGCCCGTGGGGTAGCTTGGTATCCTTCCACCTTGGGGTGGTGGTCACTCGAGTTCGAATCTCGGCGGGCCCACCAATTCCCTTTTCTCAAGCGGGTTGTTGAGGGGATGCCCCGATGGAATTGTTATCGAAATATTGATTAATGGCCATTGTATTAGTTCCATCGTCATGACTGGCAAGTCCCTACGTCCGTCCTCGCGGGCCCTCCTACCGATCCTCTGTATCACGCTCCTTGTATTCGTCTCCAGTAATGCGTGGGCAATTCCTGGTGACCTCTCGGTGGAGATGGAACTGGATGAGAGGGAGTTGGAGGCGGAGCCACGGGAGGAGCCCGGTACCGTCGTGTTCCACGGGAACGTGACCTTCACCCAGCCGTTCTACCAGTACGCATCGGCCACCATCACCGCCGACCTGGACAAGAACTGGTCCGTGACTGTCTCGCCGCCGACCGTGAGCAGCAGGGGCGGGGGCAGCGTACCCTTCACCGTCTCGGTGGAGGCTCCCACCTCCGCAAGGGGCGGCGAGGTCTCATCCTTGGATGTGGTCGCGGAGTACTCCACCCGCATCGGTGACCCCCGTGTGGTCTCGGCCACCGCCACTGTCAAGGTCAAGCCCTGGGTCGGTTATCGTCTCAATCTCACGGGACCTGCAGAGCTGGTCCTGGAGACGGGAACCACCGGGACCCTGCGGATACCCGTTCGCAACGTGGGCAACGAGCCAGAGTACTTCTCGGCGACGGTGCCCTACTGGTACGGACTTCGACCCCTTGGAGTGACGGTGGTACCGCCCAACAGGGTGCTGGTACAACCCAAGCAGGAACTGTCCCTTGAGTTCCAAGTATCCCTCGAGAGCGGTATCGTGCCCAGGGCGTACGTGTTCGAGCTCGTGGTGGACGCCCTGTCCCTGGAGGATGGTGGCGAGGAGGCCACCCTCGATCCAAGACCCCTCACGGCGAGACTCTACGTCACCGGTGAGTCTCCCCCGAACGACCCCTACGAGGGCTGGCAGGTGGGTGACCCTCCCGAGAGCATACCCAGCTGGGAGTCCGTCTTCGGTTCCCAGGAGTGGCGTGCCAACCCGGACGTGGATGCCACGGGCGCCAAGATGGTGTACGACCAGGCCGAGGGGACCGACAGGGTGATCTACCTGGGGGAGACGGAGGGCTCGGGGGCCCGACGGCTCACCAACGGACACGTGGACCATCATCCCGTGTTCTCACCCAATGGACAGATGATCGCCTTCGCCCGCATGCCCGACCGGATCATCATGATCAACCTGAACGGCACCGAGCTCCTGGAGTTCGGCTCCGAACTGGGCCAGGTGAACATCACAGATTGGTCGCCCTCGGGAGATCGCCTGCTGTTCGACTCCGGTGGGGACATCTACGAACTGGACCTGAGCACGAACATGACCTGGTTGCTGGCGGGGGAACCCGTGGACCAGTGGGGTGCTGTGTACTCCCTGGACGGGAGCCGGGTCTTCTACGTGTCCTTCGAGGCCGCGGGAGATAAACCAGAGATCTGGACGATGCTCTCCGACGGAGCTGGCCACATCCAACTCACCTTCAACGACCAGTCGGAAAGGACCCCGTCCGTCAGTCCCAACGGCAGGAGGGTGGCCTTCGCCCTGTCCGAGCCGACCCTCTCCGGGGACCGGGTCTGCGTCATGAACTCGGACGGTTCCGACGTGAGGTTCTTCACCGACCGTTCCAAGACCGTGTTCAACGTGCGGTGGCTACCGAACGGTGAGGCCCTGGTGGCGGAGGTTGGCATGCAGGACTCGTCCTTCCACGACATCGAGAGCGTGCTCTATCCCTGGGAGGACGCCGGCTTCCCGAAGAACGATGGTGGGACCGATGGATCGACACCGGGCGAAGGCCTCTGGGACATGTTGTTGGGAACCATCGGCCTGTCCGTGATGATCGCGATCGTCCTGATGATTGTCGTGGCCGTGGCTGCCGTCGTTGTCATGGGCAGGAGGAAGCGTGCCCGGGCGGAGTCGGCCGAGAGACTGATCGAGATGACCGGGCGCGGCCACGAGGGCTCCGGCCCCACCGAGGTCATCCGTATCGTGCCCGAGGAAGAACGCTTCCGCTGGTAGAGCGACGTGACTCGTAGCAACGTAACACGTGGACCGGGGTCCCGACGGACCACCGTCGCGGGCATCTGGGACCTTGACCCCTCATCAGTAGGGCATGACCTCTTCGATGAGGGGGACGTGGGCCATGAAGATGCGCCGGCAGCAGTACCTGTCGACACCCAGCTCGTCTAGGGATTCCCGGGGGCTCTTGCCGTCCTCGACCATGTGGGTGTAGGTCTCGTAAAGGCCCCCGATGACCTTCCCGCAGGAGAAACAACGAACGGGTATGATCATTTGATCACCTGTATGACTTCTGCCTCTTCTTCCGCGCGCCCCTGCCAAGGGGATGCTTGGGCTCGCTGCGCCTGGGGTCGTTGACCAGCAGGCTGCGGTCGAAGGTGCGGTACTTGGCTTTCAGCTCCTCGTCCTCGAAGTACTCCACGAGGCCTCGGGCGATGGCGGTGCGGGTGGCCGTGGCCTGTCCCATGACGCCGCCACCATTGACGTTGACATCGATGTCTATCTTGACGGATTTATCGGTACCCGCCAACTCGAGGGGCTCCATCATCTTGAGACGTGCAAGTTCAGGTTCGAGGACCTCGAGGGGCACGCTGTTGATGCGGACCCTGCCCTTGCCGCCCTTGATGGTGGCTCGGGCTATGGCGGTCTTTCGCTTTCCGCTGGAGTTGACGACCTTCATTCCCTCACCTTGAAGCCTAGTACCTCAGAGACCTCTCCCAGGGCCATGTACCGCTGGGTCGAGAGCTCGGAGGCGCCTTCGACGGATTCGAACTTCTTCCCCTTGAACTCCTTGGGGACGGATATGTGCACCAGAAGGCGCTTGTAGGCTGCCCGACCCCGGGGCTTGTAGAAGGGTAACATTCCGCGCACGGAGCGCTTGAGCATCATGTGGGGGGTTCGTGGATAGTGGGGCCCCTTTCGGTCCCCACCCACGTCACGGCGGTGCCGGAAGTGGGCGATGATGTCCTCCTTGCCCCCAGTGATTATGGCCTTCTCGGCGTTGACGATGACTATCTCCTCGCCGTTGAGAAGACGCTTGGCCACGTTGGCAGCGAGGCGTCCGAGGATCAGGCCGCTGGCGTCTATTACGGTTGCCGCCATACGATCACCCCATGATCCTCACACCAGAGCCCTTCGGGACCTCGGTCACCAGCTCGGGGATGGTCAATGCCTTCCCCCCGGCGGCCTCGATCTTGGACCTTGCCTGGTCAGAGAACCTCCAGGCGGCCACGTGAACGGGCTTGGTCAGGTCGCCCGAGCCCAGGACCTTGCCCGGGATGACGACCTTGTCATTCTTGCTAGCGAAGCGGTCTATCTTGCCCACGTTCACCTCCGACTGGAGGCGAGAGGAACGTTCCAACCGCCGCGCTAAGTCTCGCCAGATGGGAGCATCCTCCTTATGGGAGGTCTCATACAGTTCCTGTATGAGTCCCAGGAGATGCTCATTGGTCTTTCGGACCTTCCTTGACATTCTGACTCCTCCGACTAATGGCGCGTAGGCAACGGTAAAAGCGGACCCCTTTAAAAAGCTTTGCCACTCCTGGCAAGGCCAGTCCCTGATAGGCACCAGGACCATATGTCAAAATGGACCAACATCCATCCTTGTCATCCCATCCCTGCAAAAGTAATAATACAATCCGTGGCGTTGCTACAAGGGCAATGTACGGAGATGCAGGGGGATTGGTTTGACATCTGAATGGGTCGAAGAATCTGAACATCCATCCATCGTCCTTGTCGGTGTGGGCGGTGGCGGCTCCCGCATCCTGTCCGACGGCGTGGACAAGGTGCTCGAGTACGATGTGGTCGATAGGTACCAGTGCCTTGCCAGGGCCATCCGGGCCCACTCCGACAGACCCCTGACCTTCATCGTGGACACCAGCACCGATCCCACCAGGGAGGGGTTCTTCAAGAACATCCCCAAGGAGCAGAAGATATCCCTCTCCTCCGTCGCCAAGGGCATGTCAAGGGGAGCCGGTGGCAGGCCGGGCCGGGCCGCCAAAGCAATGCTCAACAGGGATGTGGTGGAGAACCTGGCGAAGAACCTGTACAAGCCCATCGCGGATGAGCATCCAGCGATCGTCGTCATCATGCACACCGCCGACGGTGGCACCGGGGGAGGGCTCACCCCCGAGATCATCCAGCACCTTGCGTACTGCCTTCCCTCCTCGACCATCTTCTGGGTCTTCACCGTGTTGCCACAACGAAGCGCCCTCTCCCTCCAGGGCCCGAGGACCGTGGCCCCGGTGCTGGGAAGGCACCAACGCGTCGCCCGGAAGATCTCGAACAACGAGTTCACCCACAACCAGTACAAGTCCAGGGAGATCATCGACCAGTACATCAAGCGTCGGGAGGTGGACCACTCGTTCGAGTTCAAGCACTCCCGGATAGCCATCTTCCCGCTAAGCAACCACCACTTCGCCCAGTGTTTCAAGGGTTACAGCAAGAAGGAGATCCGCGAGGAGGTGCTCAATCCGTTCCCCATCGAGCTCCTCTCCCAGGCCCTGTACCCGTTCCTCAAGTACGCCGTCACGAACGCCGAAGAGCAGGCCTGGATGCAGGAGCACTGGCCCCTGGGACCGATAGACATTCCCGACATCATGGCGGGCCTCACCCCCGAGCGCCCCCTGGTCATCCCCCACCTCTGGCTCGACCCGAAGGTCGGCGACGAGGAGGACACCCAGAGGGTACTGGACAACCTTATCGATGGTGTGATCGACCTTCAGCAGATCGACGTCCTCCTGGACGACGGCATCCCGGACCTCTTCACGTACACCGGCACGTCCGCGGCCCTGTTCGAGGCACGGACGACCAGCGTGTACTGCGTGCCCACCTATCCGAAGGGGAGCGAGTACTTCGACGAGATAAGCGACTTCGTGGGAAGCGATTGGTTCCCACGCCTCTCCTCGAGGCTCAGCTACATCACGGGGATGGAGGGACTGAAGACGGGGGTCATCAGCCACGCGGCCAACCTGAAGCCGCAGCCGATACCCGGACCCATGGACGGAGGCAAGCTGGGGTTCAAGAACGGGCTCCTGGTCACCCTGCTATTCGGGGCCATTCCGGCCGACTTCCCGATATGGCTCGAGGTCACCAGGGACATCGTCTCCGACTACAAGACCGAGGAGTTCTGGGAGATCACCGGCTACGACGCCAACGACTGGCTCAGGGAGCTGGCTACCTACGTGGGATGGCCCGACTGGCCCACGAAGAGGTACATTGAGATCTGAGGGCTGGTCCCTGCCCATGATCGAGAGGGCGCCCACACCTTGAACGCCCCGAATCAGTGACCAATTACTTCTAACGGGGCGTCTTTGAAACACTCGGATGCCACCGCAACCTACACCCGTCGATGACAAGAGGAGGCGGGACGAGGTCAGGTTCTGGAGCAAGGTCGCTCCCCAGTACGACGACTGGATCAGCGCAGCCTTCATGGAGCAGTACAAGGCGTTCCAGGCAGGGATGACCGGCCTCGTCGA
>JAUVRF010000427.1 GCA_030597775.1 Methanobacteriota archaeon
GGGCCAGGTTGAAGGCCACCACGCCCCCGAAGGAATGACCGAGCACCGCGGCAGTCTCAACGCCCTCCGCGGCCAGGACCTCGAAGAACCAGTCCGCCACACCCAGGGGGGAGCAATCCATGTCGGCCGTCACGTGGGACCCACCGTGGCCCGGCAGGTCTATGGCCAGCACCTGGCGGCCATTGGCAAGCCCCTCCATGTAGGGCTCCCACATCGCACCATCTGCCTCGGCGCCGTGGAGGAGGACCAGCACCTGCTCTCCCTCGCCCGCCACGCGGGCGTGCACCTTGACGTCACCGGCCTGGATGGTCCTCTCCACTATGTCCATCGAGCTGGGCAAGCGGGCTGGGCCGTATTAGGCCTTTCGCCCCTGGAGGCCCTATTGACACCCGGTCGGGAAAATCCCCAAGGATCGGCCATTAATCTCATTTGTTGAGAATTGGACCCGTTCAAATAGGCAATCTATTTTAATATGCACGACCTAGAGCAATGGAGGTCGCGATAGACCGAGAGGGGTGGAAATATGGAGTGGAGACCATCGCTGGGACCGGCGGTCGTCGGTATCGTACTGGTCATGGCCCTGTTCGCGGGCTGCCTGGGAGAGGAGGAGAAGGAGCCAGACCCCGAACCCCGGGTGGACCTCTCTGGGCCCGAGGAGGCCTGGGTGGGAGAGGAGGTCCTGTTCGAGACCTCCAACGTGAAGGACGATGACACCAAGTTCGAGGCCCTGGACTTCCGATGGGACATGGGGGACAACACCACCTACAAGGGCAAGCCCTTCATCAGCCAGTGGATCTCTGGCGTGAACCACACCTACGAGCGGGAGGGCGCCTACAGGATCAATATCACCGTGACGGACCTATGGGGCAACGAGGGTCACGCCCACTGGCCCCTCTTCGTGCGGTACCAGCTGAACATGACGCTGAACGCCCAGGGAAGGTGGCTCAGCGAGGATGGGCTCAACAACACCACCTACTACAACCTGACCATCAAGAACGTTTGGACGGGCCAGTTCGACGTGCCCCGCATCATACCCAGGATGTACAACGAGACGGAGGGTTACATAGGTCCAAGGGCCACGACCGGGGACCCGGTGCCCGCGAACCTCACGGCCGGCGAGGCCATCACCTTCCAGGTCCACTTCAGCATTCCCGACTCCTGGGAACCCGTGGAGCTACGGCTCTGCGACGAGTTCTGCATGATCATCGAGGGGACCTGATAGGGGGACCAGCCCGGTTCGTCAGCACCTTTATGCTGTCAAGGGACCATTCCCGGTCGAGGAGGAATGAAAGTGACGATGGAGGAGGACAGGGAGAAGCTCAAGCACCTGATCGGCCACTGGGTCGAGCACAACAGGTCCCACGAGGCCGGCTACTCGGAGTGGGCGGTGAAGGCCAGGGAGATGGGGGACGAGCCTTCCGCAGAGCTGATCGACGAGGCGGTGAAGCTGATGAAGGATGCGGACGCCCTGCTCCTCAAGGCCCTCGACGAGCTGCATTGAGGTAACACGACCGCGATGGTCGGCGATGGTCGACCCCTCAAAGGTACGCCCAAATCCATTTTAACAGGGTAGCCCATGCAACCGCCGCCACCAGGAGGTTGAGATGGATGGACGACAAGGAGATGGACAAGATCATCCGGAGGAAGGTCCAAAAAGAGATGGAGAAGAGCCTCGCGGATGCCTACGACGACCCGTTCTGGGCACAGATGGAGGAGCTTGAGGAGGACGCCCGCGTGCCTCCCCTCGATGTCCAGGACCACGACGGCTACTTCCTGATAGTCGCCGAGATGCCTGGGATCCCCAAGGACAAGGTCGACATAAGCGTCAGCGACACCATGGTGGACATCCGGGGCGAGAACGCCCTCGAGTGCGACATCGACCAGATGGACACGGCCTACCTCTGCAACGAGCGGGCGATCACCAACTTCCACAGGAAGGTCCCACTGCCCAAGCCCGTCGTCCCCGACGGGGCCGAGGCCTCGATGAAGCTGGGTGTCCTTACCCTCAGGATCCCCAAGAAGGCCGAGGTCGAGGAGGCCTCGGTCAAAGTGAAGGTCTCCTGAGACGGACCCTCATTTTTCCAGGGCCGATGCGGGTATCTTGCCCGTGCCACCGCAGTGCTTGCACCTGCGGGTGTACCCGCACATCTCGCAGCCCTTGTCGACACTGCCGGCCCCGCCGCAGTAATGGCACTCGTCCTCGCTGCCAGGCATCTCACGACCGCTTCCCGAGCAGTGGTAGCACGGCCCTCCCGGTGAACAGAAGAAACAACGGCCAGAACCCCCGCACAGTGGACAGGTGGCCCACTTCTCGACCTCCTCCCCCCTCTCCTTGAACGCATCGACAAGGTTGGTGTCCGCGCAGGTCCCGCACAACCCGTGCTCGGCCTCCGGGCCAAACTCCTCCCCGCACTCGGCGCACTGTGCCACGGCATCACCTCGGGCCGGAAATCGATGTGCGGGTTATATACGTTTGGCGGCAGGACCCCGGAACGGGTAAGCGTAAAAGATTAAATCCGAGGGGTCCTATTGACGCTCGGGAGGGTAAACATGTCCATATACACC
>JAUVRF010000430.1 GCA_030597775.1 Methanobacteriota archaeon
CGTCCACGTCCATCGGCTCCTCGGGGGCCGGGACCTGTCCACCGAAGTTCTTGTGGGTGAAGGTGAGGACACGGTTGATGAAGTTGCCAAGGGTGCCCACCAGCTCGTCGTTGTTCCGGGCCACGAAATCCTCCAGGGAGAAGTCCGTGTCCTTGAGCTCGGGCATGTTGGTGGTGAGGTAGTACCGAAGGGGAGCGGGTTCGAGGTGCTCCAGGTGCTCGTGCACGTCCCGCGCGTTCTTCCGGCTCTTGGAGGGCTGGGCCGCCGAGTGCTTCCGGACCTCGTTGGCGGGCGCGTTGGTGGGCATGTTGTACCTGCGGTCGGGGGTGGACGCCGCCATCAGGATGGAGGGCCACATGATGGTGTGGAAGGGGATGTTGTCCTTGCCGAGGAAGTAGGAGGTCTCGGCGGCCGGGTCCAGCCAGACGTCCTTCCAGGCGTCCGGTTTGCCCTGGAGGCGGGCCCACTCGACGGTGGTGGAGAGGTAGCCCATGACGGCCTCGAACCACACGTAGATGCGCTTGGCCTCGTAGCCCTCCACCGGGACGGTGATGCCCCAGGAGATGTCCCGGGTGACGGCGCGGTCCTTGAGGCCCATGTCGAGCCAGTTCTCCGTGGACTTGACCACGTTGGGGCGCCAGTCCTCCTTGCCCTCGATCCACACCCTGAGCTCGTCCTCGAAGTTGGGCAGGGCGAAGTACAGGTGCTTGGTCCTGCGGGTCTCCGGGGTGTTGCCGCACAGCTTGCACCTGGGGAGGGCCAGCTCGAATGGCTCGTGGGTGTTGCCGCACTCGTCGCACTGGTCGCCCCGGGCCGACTCGAAGCCGCAGACGGGGCAGGTGCCCTCCAGGTACCGGTCCGGTAGGAACCGCTGGTCGTGGGTGCAGTACATCGCGTCCATCTCGTACTCGTGGATGTGGCCGTTGGCGTTTATGGATTCGAAGAGCATGTGCACCGTCCTCTGGTGATGGGGTGCGGTGGTCCTGCTGTAAAGGTCGAACCTTATGCCCATGGCCTCGATGTCGCGGACGATGCCAGCGTGGTTCCTGTCCACCAGCTCCTGGGGGGTGATGCCAGCCTCCTCTGCTGCGATGGTGATGGGGGTGCCGTGCTCGTCGGAGCCGGACACCAGGATGGCACGGTCTCCCCGCATGCGCCTGAACCTGGTGTAGATGTCAGGCGGTATCAGGTGCCCTGCCAGGTGCCCAAGGTGGATGGGACCGCTGGCGTAGGGCCATGCGGTGCAGACCAGTACGTTGTTGGCCATATCCTAAGAGCCTCCCCTTGTGGTGACATGCGAGGCGCGATAGAAAGGTATTGCCAGGCATCGCGGATGCCCTGGATTCAATTTCTGTACCAACTTTCAAGGATTGTCCTCAAACGGATATATATCGTGAATCGCCAAACAGGGTCAGCACCTTAGGAGAGAGGTATGCGCAATGGAACGACACAACAGAACTGGACGCCTTGTCCGGACCACCGCCGTCCTTCTCATGCTAGCTCTGGTGGCCACCTCGGTGGTCGTCATGGCTGGAATGAACGGGGACGGTGCCGGCGAGTGCGACGATGAAGGACCGAAGGATCAATTGAGAACGCGTGACCGTGTAGCCGACTGCGATGGCGATGGTGAGCAGAAGCGCGAAGGCTCCGGCGAGGGTTCCGGCGAGCAACAGCAGAACCAGGAGCAGAAGCGCGAGGGCGATGGTGAATGCGATGGCGAGCAGCAGCAGAACCAGGAGCAGAAGCGCGAGGGCGAGGGCTCCGGCGAGCAGCAGCAGAACCAGGAGCAGAAGCGCGAGGGCGACGGCGAGTGCCAGGGCGACCCCGTGCTCACCCGCGCCATGAACCGGTACATGAACGAGGATGGCGAGGGTCCCTCCGAGGACTCACCCATGTACCAGTACATGCACAGGTACATGCACCAGGAGCAGGTCACGAGGCTCTGATCCACGATCGATCGATACATGACCTCCCGACATCCGGGCAGGGGACGTTGACCACGAAACGTTCCTCCCCCCCTTGGGAAACCGCTCCGTCGGTGCCCTGTCCGGTGTCTCCCCCCTTTTTTTCCATGGCCAGTATCCCGAGATGGCCGATTCCCTATTGTTCAGAATGCGTACCAATGTTCACCGTCTGTCCCTGAACGGGCTTATATGCAGGAACCCGAAAGGAGAGTGATAACACGCCTTTGAGGTGCTCATCATGACACGACAGACCCCCTTGAGAAAAATTGTGCGCACTGCAGCGGTACTAATGGCCCTGCTCATGATAACCTCGCTGATGGTCGCGACCGTCGGCGCGGAGAGAGACCAGAACGGAGCCACCCTGGTCGCAGAGAAGGACCACGGCACCGATGGAACGGAATGCACCGACACGTGCGACGAGGTGATAGGCGACTTCGATGCGTACGCCGAGGGTGACAACGACCTTGAGATCTTCCTCCTTGGTGAGGTCTCGGATGGCCTGAAGGACGAGATGTCCCGCGCCGATCGTCCCTTGGACGATGGGGCTGCCACTCCCAACCTCCGGAGGGTGGTGGAC
>JAUVRF010000609.1 GCA_030597775.1 Methanobacteriota archaeon
GGTGTGGGAGAGGGCCACCTCCTGGTAGAACAGGGTCCTCGCGACCAGGCTGCTCACACCCGCCACGGTTGTGCTAAGCACCCGTCCGATGCTGATGTTCCAGTTGAGCCGGTATTCCTCGTCCGAGGCCGAGCCCAGACCGAACTGCAAGTCCTCCACCCACGATTGTTCCTTCTCGTAGTAGTACTGGGGGATGGCCGTCGCGTCGCCAAGTATGGCCAGCCAGGCCGGTCCGGTGGTGTAGGTCTCGTAGAGGGTGGCCCCGCCCTCGGGCGCATAAAGGTTGAGGCCCGTGACGGCCTCATCGAGGGCCTGGACGTTCCGGTCCACGTGGGCGTTCACCGGGTCGTGCTGGTCCTTGTCGTACCAGGGTCCCGTGCAGGTGGAGTAGGAGCTGCCCCACTCGCCGTTCAGGTATGCCAGGTCGCTGTCGGCCACCAAGAAGCCGCCGTGGGCGGCGGCCAGGTATGGCGCCATCCTCGAGACGCCCGGCACCTGGGGGACCATCGGCGATCCGAGGGGGGTCTGGACAAAGGATATCTCCCAGTCCGCCGAGACCCGGGACCAGCCGACCTTGCCCAGGCCATTGCTCATGGTGCCCAGGTTGGTCCGACCACTGATGCCGTAGAAGATGGAGATGGTGAGCTCCAGGTCGTCCGTGCCGTTGATGGTCACAACGTCCAGGGCCGCCTCCCCCGCCCGGTAACCGATGGAGGACCCGTAGGCAACGATGTCCCCGTTCCCTTCCTCCAGCCAGAGGCTCACGATCGGCACGATGCCGATGTCCTCCTTGATATTGGCGAAGGGGTCGTCCATCGAGGTGATCTTCGCTTCTATCTGCAACCGCTGGATCCCCTCGGCGATAGCCACGTTGATCATCTGGGAGTTCTCTCCGGTGGAGAGGTCCTCCAGCTTACCCACACGGGTAAGGGCCGAGAAGTGGCCCCGCTCCTCCCACTCGACGGGGCCGTCCGCCTGGAAGTCAAAGCAGCTGATGCCGGCCACGTCGGATGGGTTGGTGAGCACCCCGTAGTCCGTCCGCCCGAAGCGGTCGACCAGGAGCATGCCCACGGCCTGGTCCAGGTCCTCGCCCTTGAGGTAGAGGACGGGCAGGCCGATCTCCCGGGCCACCTCCCTGGAGGAGGGTTCGAATGGCCCGGCCAGTATGACGAACTCGGCCCCCAGCTCCCGGACCGCCTCGCGGATCTTGCCGGTGGACGAGGGACCATCCCTCACGAGGACCGGGATGTCCAGGTACGAGGCCACCAGGCTCGCCTGCAGCGAGGCCTTGTAGCCCTCCCAGCCCACGTCCACGACGACGGCGCCTCCCGCCTTCTCGAACGCCACCAGGGCGGCCGAGATGGTTGCGGTGGTGTGGTCGGGACCCTCCACCCGCAGCGGCGAGGAAAGGTCGAGCTGGTCCTTGAGGCGGGCCTGCTGATGTGCCTCGGCGTCCTCCCCGTCCACCAGGAGGGGCAGAAGGCCGAAGCCGCCCGAGGGCTTGTCGTACCAGACCGCCAGGGGAGTGGCGGCTGCGGCCAGTATGGGGGCGGCGGTGTCCACGACCACGTGGTCGTACGAATCGCTCCTCACCGAGGTGGATGA
>JAUVRF010000566.1 GCA_030597775.1 Methanobacteriota archaeon
CGAACGCAGAACACGGCCGGGATCCACCTGGGTGTCGAACGCGGCCGCCGCTCCTATGGCAGAGACACCCATATCGACACGGCTTGCCGAGGCGAAGTTCCCCTCCTTGGGACCGTCGATTATCTTGGACGTCCGGAGGGCGTCGATCAGTTCGTCCTCGACGGTCCCGCCCTCTGGTTGCCTTGCGTAACCGCGAAAGGCGTTTCCGTCGAAGGAGAACTTGATGACGTACCTTCCGTGCTCCATCCGAAAGCCTCGTACCCGCACCAAGAGAGCCTGGGAACAGGGGTGCCTGGAATGCCCTTCGTTGTATATAAATAGTACAAACCACATATCCTGGGTAAGAGGTGCCCAGGGGGCACGATGGTACCACGATATGGCACCTCGATAGGCAGGGTTGTTCGCATGCTGGAGGAGGTCTCGGAGCTCATTGGGATACAGGTCTACACCAACAAGGGAACCTTCCTTGGGAACGTCAGCAACGTGATCCTCGACATAGAGGACCGGAAGCTCGAGAGCCTGTTCATCACCGACACCAATCCGCTTCTTGTCGAGGACTCGAGGAACGTTGCCGTCCCCTACAGATGGGTCTCCTCAGTGGGAGATATCATCCTGCTGAGGTTCTTCCCGAAGCGGGTCTCCATCCGCAAGGCATCGCCACCGCCCCAGGCGCCGCCCGAGGACTTCGAGGTCGTAGAGTAGGTCACATGACCCGAGCGGGCGCTGGCCCCCCTTTCATTCATCCGCCTGGCAGCGATAGCTCCGGCCTGGCAAAATGTTTTTATCGGAACCACCCTTAGGGGTCCTGGATGATGGACCTTCAGCAACTGCAGACCCGTGTCCGGGCTTTGTTGGAGGAGAGGAACGCGGTCCTCCTGGCGCACTATTACCAGACCCAGGACATCCAGCAGGCGAGCGATCACCTGGGAGATTCCCTCGAGCTCGCTCTGCAGGCCTCCAAGACCGATGCGGACATCATAGTCTTCGCCGGTGTCGACTTCATGGCCGAGACCGCCAAGCTGGTGAACCCCGAGAAGATGGTCCTCCATCCCAACACCCGGGCCCAGTGTCCGATGGCGTCAATGGTGGACCCGGTCGCCCTGAAGCGGATCAAGGAGAAGAGCCCGGACGTCCCTGTGGTGGCATACGTCAACACCTCTGCCGCAGTCAAGGCGGAGTCGGACATCTGTTGCACCTCCGCCAACTCGGTGGAGGTCGTGAAGAGCCTGGACGCCGAACGGATCATCTTCGTGCCCGATTCCAACCTGGGTCTGTACGTCTCGAGGATGCTCCCGGAAGTTGACGTCATCCCGTGGCCTGGTTTCTGTCATGTTCACCAGAACATCAAGGTCGAGGATGTGCTGTCCCTCCAGGAGCTCTATCCTGCGGCCGAGACCCTGATCCATCCCGAGGCCACTCCCATGGTCCTGACCCTGGCCGACTTCGTGGGCTCCACAAGGGGCATAGCCAAGCGGGTGGTGGATTCGTCTGCCGATGAGTTCATAATCGGCACCGAGGAGGGCCTGGTCCACCATCTCAAGGGGCTACGACCCGATGCCGAGTTCTATGTCGTGCCTCCGGGACTGTGTCCCAACATGAAGAGGATCACCCTTCTGGACATATACAAGAGCCTGGAGTCCCTTGAGACACCGGTCGAACTGGATAGGGAGCTCATAGCGAGGGCCCGCCGCCCGGTGGACCTGATGTTGAAGATCAAGAGAAGGGCCTGAGACCCGGCGATCTCACTCGTCCTCGAGGGTGCTCGGTCTGGGTGGGTCCGACTGGGGCCTGGAGCATATGGCGAACTCGTCACCGTCGA
>JAUVRF010000483.1 GCA_030597775.1 Methanobacteriota archaeon
ACGGAGGGATCTCCGAGGGGAGGTCCGGTAAGATTTGGTGCCACTGCTTTGGTGTTTCGTCGATCGGTATGTTGAACTGGACTGATTTGTTGACCATCACTACACCTCTTCTTCCTCTTCTCCCCACCAGAATGGTTCTACGAGAGGGGAGGGGGAAATGGATTGGCTTCTAATAAACCTTAGGGGCCACCAGATACCCGTGGCGCCAACGAACGACACTAGCTGTCACACGAACCGATGCAGGGTTCCAGCTGGGCCGTGAAGTGCCGCAGCACCTTGGGGGCGCTGATTATCCTGTAGCCGCCCAGCTCGTCGGCGTGCTCCAGGATCTCCCCTGCGGTGTCGGCCACGAACTCCAGCTGGGAGATGGTGTAGACCCGCCTCGGCAGGGCGAGGCGGACCAGCTCCATCTCGGGGAACTTCATCTCGCCGGTGCCCGGGTCCGGGGCGGCGAACATGAGGGAGCCGATCTCCACGACGCGCACGCCTCCCCGCAGGTACATCTCCACGGTGAAGGCCTGACCAGGGAACTCCTCCCTCGGGATGTTCGGAAGCGCCCGCTTCGCGTCCACGTAGACCGCGTGGGCCCCCGTCGGGGTCATGATCGGGACACCCCGCTCCTGGAGCGCGTCGGCCAGGAACTTGGTGTGGTGGTACCGGTAGGAGAGGTAGTCCTCGTCCAGGACCTCCCGGAGCCCGATGGCCATCGCCTCCAGGTCGCGGCCGGCAAGTCCGCCGTAGGAGGGGAAGCCCTCCACAAGGATGAGCTTCTGTGCCACCCGCTCGAAGAGCTTGGGGTCACGGACGGCCAGGAATCCGCCGATGTTGACCATGCCGTCCTTCTTGGCCGACATGGTGGCGCCGTCCACGTACGAGAACATCTCGGTGACGATGTCCTGGATGGACTTGTCGGCATAACCCTCCTCGCGGAGCTTGATGAACCAGGCGTTCTCGGCGAAGCGGCAGGCATCGAAGAAGATGGGGATCTTGTGCTCCCGGGCAACGATGCTGGACTCGCGTATGTTCGCCATGGACACCGGCTGTCCGCCGCCGGAGTTGTTGGTGATGGTGACGAATATGGCCGGGATGTGCCCCGCGCCCACGTACTCGACGGTCTGGCGCAGCTTGTCCACGTCCATGTTGCCCTTGAAGGGGTGGTCCGACTCCAGGTCGAACAGCTCAGGCGCGGGCAGGTTGCGCGCCTCGGCCCCCTGGGCCTCCACGTTGGCCCGGGTGGTGTCGAAGTGCATGTTGTTGATGACGATGTCCCCGGGCTTGCAGATGGTCGAGAACAGCACGTTCTCGGCGGCGCGGCCCTGGTGGGTGGGCACGAAGTGCTCGAAGCCGAAGACGTCCCGGATGGAGTCGGCCAGGTTGAAGTAGTTCCGGCACTGGGCGTACGACTCGTCCCCCATCATCAGACCGCCCCATTGTTTGGCGGACATGGCGGTGGTGCCGCTGTCGGTGAGCAGGTCTATGAACACATCCTCGGCGGAAAGGCGGAACACGTTGTACCCCGCCTCCTTGATCTTCGACTCGCGGACCTCGGGAGGGTGTAGTCTGATGGGTTCGACCACCTTGATACGGAACATCTCGGGCGGGGTGCGTGGCATTGAGCTTCGCCTCCTCCTGCTGGGCGGGCCGGGATGGGGGCTTTTTGTTGATAAGGGTTGCTGTGGACCTGGCAGGCTGGGTCGTTTCGGTGGATCTCCCCAATAGGATCACATGGATATATTGGAAATCCTTGATCATCCAGTACCCCTTCACCCATAAAATGGCCCATAAATATGGTTGGGTTTCCCCAGGGGTTATTTTCAAGATTGGATACAGGCGGTAAACATATAAATATGGTCATCCCGAGTTTTCACGCGAACCCAGGCTATGGCTAGCCAATGGGATGCACACACCTGTTCCGGAGTGGATGAAAATGGAAACCGAGAGGAATTCTCATAGAGCCAGCACCATATTGGTCGTGTCGATGCTACTCCTGGCATCGATGTTCATTATAGTGGCCTACTCGCCCAGCGCGATGGCCGCGGTAACGACTGGAAGGACGGACAACTACGTGCCATCGTCGTCACGATACATACGTGACGACTCGACGGCCATCCCGATCATGGCCTTCGGCGCCGGTTCGAACATCCCGACCGACAGCCTCAACTGGGTCGAGGTGACCTTCTAGATCACCTCGGGCTTCTCGACCAGCGATCTCAAGTCGCTGAGCGCCAACGGGTACAGGTCCGGTGTCGCCATCGTTCGTGACGA
>JAUVRF010000532.1 GCA_030597775.1 Methanobacteriota archaeon
CCCCATCCTTTCCATCACGGAGGCCTCGATCTCCCCCATCTCGCCTCCCGCCATGGGGGCCTCGGTCCCCGGAACCAGCCCCGAGACAAGGGCGCGTCCCCGGACCACCTGGCGCTCCGCCTTGGCCAGGTTCCGGGATGTGACGGGTACTCCCTGGTCGTGGCGGGGGTTCCCCCGCTCGTCCACGGGCACCAGCAGGTCGCCCTCAAGTGGCCGGTCCATGGGAAGGCCACGACGCATCCTCTCGGACACGATGAGGTTGAAGGCCTGGCCCTGGTAGGCGTGGACGAACATGAGCTGCAGGTTGAAGGGCAGCCTGCGAATGGCCCCCTTGTGGTCCTCGGGGTTGTGGAGCAGGTGCTCCAGCATGTTGCGTTCGTTCCCCAGGTTCTTGGGGAAGTCGCGAAGGGCCTGTCGCGCGTCCCCGTCCTCCTTGAAACGAAGACGGACCTCACGCGCCTCCTCGCTCTCACCGGGGCCCACGTGGGTGAGGTATCTCATGCTGGCCATCTTCACGTCGCCGAGTACGAGGTCTCGACCAACGAGATGGGAGACCGGTCGGGAGACCCCGAAGCGCTGAGGGCCGTAGAAGTTGGGGAACCCGCCCTCGTCCTCGACCTCGGCCAGGATGTCCTCCACGCGCTTGCGGGCCACGTCGGCGTCCACGTCCAGATCGGTGACCGATATCTCGAAAGTGTTGGCCACCAGGTCCCCGATGCCTATGTGCCGGTCCGTGGGTTGCAGGGAGAGCACCTCTACATCCGCCATTCGAAGACCGCTCACAGAATCCTTGGGAGCCTCGATGGTGAACAGCTGGGTGGTCACCGCCCGCTTGTCCTTGACCCCGGCGAAGCGGACCCGACGCGAGGAGATGCCCAGTTTCCTGGACATCTGGCGCACGAATCGATTGGTCTCCCAGTTGTGAAGACGGATCGTGACCGCCGTGAACTTACCACCGGGGACCTCGGGCGGCGGAAGGGAATCCTCCACCACGATGAAGTCCTCGACCTCTGTGCGCAACCTGCCGCCAAGTCCAGGTGTTCCTGTCAGGAAGCCAAGGAGCCCTACAACCTCCTCCCCCGTCGGAACGGAGGGTTCGTGGAGGGCGGTCATGGGCTCACCTAAGCGGGAAGGGATAGAAAAGGGTGATGGATAGGCAAGTACGCCCGAACCTCAGTCCGTGGGCTTGGCCTTGTCCACCGCCTTCTTGAAGCTCTTGTAGTCACTGGACAGGTCCTTGAGGGCCCGCTTGACGGCGTTCTGGGGCTTGCCGCTCTTGACGCGGACGAACAAGCGCTTCTTGCCGTGCATCGGGTGGTGGCTGTCGTACGTAGCCAGCTCGACGGTCGGGTCCTTCAGGAGCTTGTCCTTCAGGGGCTCCAGGAGCACGTTGCCCGATTCATCATCGAGGAGAACCTCGATGGAATCCTTGTCCTTATTCACCAGGACTATGTCCATGCCAACACCTCGGCGGAACGCCCGTAGGTATCAGTTCCATTAAAAGGTTTGCCCCAGCTGACATTTACAAAAGGGCTAAATATTCCAGAGCTCGTGACGATGTCCAGAGCTGGCAGGTGGTCAAATGAGTTCAAGATCCTTATCCTACCCAAGGGGTATGGGGCGCAGGCACCAACTCTTCGTCATCATCCTCATCTCCGTCATGATGGTCCTTCCGGGAGTCCTGTCGGCCCCGGCCCCCGACGGGGAACGGTCCGGAGGGTCGGACCGCGGGGAGGACCCCCCACCTGCAGAGATGCTCGTCATCGATAGGATCAGCACCGTAGTGGAGGTGCCTCCCGGTGGCGAACGGGTCCTGCGCATCGACCACGAGAACAATACCCTGGAACCCATGGACTGGGTGGACCCCCTGGAACAGGTCTCGGGCGCTGCGGCAGAGGCCGTGGACGCCGTCCAACCCTGGTTGAAGCGCGACCTGGCCGTCCAGCTCCTCCGGATGGGCAGGGACGGCGACCGATTCGCCCGCCTC
>JAUVRF010000524.1 GCA_030597775.1 Methanobacteriota archaeon
CCGGTGGCGGGATTGACAATGAAGATGGCCTGCGGGCACAGGAACTCGAAGGTCAGGTCCTTCCAGGTCCCCGGCGGTTCCAGCCCGGGATCGAAGGCGGATGTGATGTTGAACACGCTGTGCTCGAGGATGCCCTCGTTGATCACAACGTCAGGGGGAGGATAGACCATGCTCGGGGGATGGTTGTCGCCCACAACCGCACTGATTATGAGCGTGCAGAAGCCACCCGCGGGGTCCGTGATGGTGACCCGGATGTCCAGTGCCTTCTTCTTGTAGGGGTAGGTGAGGCGCAGTCCCAACGTGTACTTGTCGCTTCTCGTCGCGAATGGGTCGTTCGTCTCGATGGTCAGGTCGGCCAGCTCATGGTCGACGTCCTGTATGTACGGCGACAGGTCGAACTCGAAGGATTCGTTGTCATGGAAGATGAGACGAGGCAGGTCGGGGTAGGGCAGGATCATCGGTGCGTCGTTGGTCGAGTTGCACAGTACGATGATGGTGTCCTCGAGGAGGGCACCGGTGGGGTCGTTCGCACGGAACGTGATCGTATCGGTACCGTGCCAGTTCAGGGGTGGGAAGATGCTCACCGGATGGGGGTAATCGTTCCCGATCACCACGCGCACGTACTTGTTCCCGTAGGAGTAGTAGAGCGCGTCATGGTCGGGGTCGTGGAAGTACTCGTCCAGGTTGAAGGCCGGTTCCAACGCTCCATCCTCTTCCATGAAGATGTCGGGCAGCGGTCTTCGGAGCTCAGGCACCCAATCCTCGGTCACGGTGATCATGATAGACTTGTTGACCGTCAAGGAGGTCTCGTCCATCACCCATACATCCACGTAGAAGATGGTCCCCACCTTGTTGTTGGAGAGGAACACCAGGATGAGGGGGTCGTCCGGGTGTCGGCTGACCCGCTTGTCGTCGGGCTGGAGGATGGACAGGTCCTCGATGGCGGAGTCCGTGTCGCTCACGTATGGTCCGTAGTCGAACTCGTAGGGGATACCAGGATGCAGGAACAGGTTAGGTGGTACAGAGGTGAATATGGGTGCATCGTAAACGCTGGTGACCACTACCTTGAGGTCCGCCTGGTCCGACTGGCCCGAGGGGTCCTCGACGAATATGGTGACGTCGGCCTCCCCATACTTGTTGGGCACTGGTATGAAACGGAGGTCCATCCTGCCAACGGTGTTCTCCCCGTATACGGTGAACAGTTCCGGAGGTTCGTCCGTCACGTAGAACTTCAGGGTGGTCGGGGTGTCGTCCGTCACATGGTCGCCGAGGTACAGTATGTACTCGTTGTCCTCGTTGATGTATATGACCTCGGGCATGGACCGCTTGAACTCTGGCGGGTCGTCGAAGGGCTTCTTGCCGATGACCCGGTTGGCGAGGAGCGGTGAGCTTCCGAGAAGACCCACCTCATCGACCGCCGTGGCACATATGGCTGAATCCTCGAGGTACAGTTCCGACGGGATGTACCATTCCAGCACCCACCGGTCGATGTCCGGGTCGTACTCCGCCTCGTCGATGAGCACCCAGTCCGTCCCGTCATGGTAGTGGAAGGTCAAGGATACAGAGTCCCTGTCAGCGATGGCTATGAACAGGATGTAATCCAATATGCGATACTGGCTCTCCATCGGCTCGAGGATGCGGGGCTCGGGGGGCCTGTTGTCCACCTGCATGTCGTTCAGGTAGGCCTCGCCGCTACCCGAGGCGTCCGTGGCGGTGACCCGGATCATCGTCTCGTAGATGTTCTGGGCACTCGTGTCCCATGTGTAGCACCATACGCAAGCGCCCGCCTCCTCGGCGTCGCCGATCTTCACCCATATCTCGCCAGAGAGGTACTCGAAGAGCACCGAACGGGTGTCGTTGGATGACATGGCCGTGAGCTGCACGACGCCGGTAAGGTGGTCCCCCTGCCCGGGAGCGAGGATGACTGGTACGGGCGGAAGATCGATGATAGTGATGTTCGTGGCCGAGCTGACGCCCACCTGCCCCAGGTCGTCCATGACGGTGAACCGGACCTCCACGGCATCGTGCTC
>JAUVRF010000237.1 GCA_030597775.1 Methanobacteriota archaeon
CTCCCCTTGAGGAGGTTCCCGAAGAAGAGGTGTCCGCTCCCGAGGAGGCTCCCCTTGAGGAGGTTCCCGAAGAAGAGGTGTCCGCTCCCGAGGAGGAGACCCCCGTTCCCGAGGATGAGGGTCCCGAGGATGGAGGGGAGGGCGAACCCGAGGCGGAGCCGAAGGAGGAGGCGAATTCAACGGACGATTGGGTCCTGGAAGAGGTCACCAACGGGATCTGAGTGACCTCTCATCCCGGATGGACCATCACAGGAAGGGACATCCTTCATAAACGTGGTGAGCCTTACCAACATCCCATCGAACCTGGTCGACCGTGACGGCGTTGGATATCTTGGAGAAGGTGAGCGAATGGAACAAGACCGGGGAGTTGCCTGTTGCTCAGCAGACGCGGCCCGAAGGTTCCACAGGATCAGTGTCGAGGGGAACCTGGTCGGCATCATAGAGTTCCGGAAGGTCATGATGGAGGTCCGGGATATGGGCCTCGAGGACGATGACGAGATCCGGGCCCAACTTATCATGAGGACGAAGATCTACAACTACGTGCCCCCGAAGGCCGAGAAGGGCTATGGCGACGCCCTCTTGGAGGAGTACAAGAACACCATCGCCGATGAAGGTTGATGGACCTGTATGGCGAGTCCATCGGGTAGATGATGCGAGCCTCACCTCCCCTGAAACCCGGCCACAATATTGATTAATCCCCATCACCCTCCCATCATCGGTTCACATGACCACGCCCGTCTGCCCCCATTGTGGGAAGGTCACCGATGGAGAGGTTCAGGACAAGGAGATCTACCTGGTGGTGATCTGCGAGGAGTGCAACACCATTCTCGGGGTCCTCCCCAAGTACTTCCAGAAGTGCACCTGGAAGCACACGCCCAAGTCCGGGGACCTCGAGGAGGAGGAAGCCCCCACGGAGGTGTCCCCGGGGGGGAAGGACCGCAGGCGTAAGGAGAACAACAAGAACAAGAAGTGGGACTGAGCATTCGCCCACTTGGTCACCATTGCCTTGGAACGAACAGCCCGGGCCCTGCCGCTCACTGGATGTCAGAGAGGCCGTGGGGCGCGATCCTATCTATCCCCGGTAACGCCTCGGCCATGAGGGACAGGCACGCATGGTAGAACAGGGTCAGTAGCTCCTCGGTGGTGGCCGTTGCCGTGATCAGCACTCGGCTACCACCGGTCACAGGGTCTGGTGTTATGTCCACCAGTAGCCCGGCCCGGCGACCTCGGGAACCCTCCGCCCTGACCCAGACGCTCCCCGTTGCGCCACGGGGTCCCTCGTCACGTTGGACGGAGACCAGACCGGGAGCGTCCTCCAGTGCCTCTTTTAGGACGTCCACCAACTCATCGGGAGGAGGCGCCTGTCTGAGCCTTAGCTCCACCGCGGTCCCACCGCTCAGCCCCGCTCGCCATCGGTCCATTCCCTCGCTGGGCTGGCGCAGGCGGGGGACCGACAGCTCCACCGGCTTCGATGAGACCTCCGACCTGCCCCGGCTTGCACCGTAGGCATCCTCCCACTCCACCGTAAGGTCAAGGGCCACGACCTGCTGGCCGGGGGCCGGACGTAGCCTGAAGGCCACCTTGCGTGATTTCCGCGGCCTCAGGAGGGGGATGAGGTGTTGCTCCCGGTCCACCCAAGTGGACGGGGGTATGGGCTTCGGGGTGAGCCTTATTGCCCTCAGGTCGCCGGAGGTGGGATTGGTGACCTTGGCCTCGAACATGACCGTTGTCGAGGAGAAGCCAGGACGGATGGTGACCTCGGGCCTGTCGGTTGCCATGGTGGCACCTACGGTTCCTTGGGCACGGGGACCCTTTCGGTCGAGCCAGTGGCCGAGAGCATCGCCTGGAGGGCCTCATGGTAATCCTCTGGCTTTGCCTCCAGTAGGGCCTTGGCCGTGGGCTGGAGGAAGTTGGCAAAGTCGATCTCGGTCCTGTCGTATTGCCATTTCTTGGACGCATCCTTGCCCAGGGCCAGTAGGAACGAGTACGCCACGGACTTGATCCTCGTGTCCGAGCCCCGTCCCTTCTCTATGGCCCGAAGTGCCCCCTCTGTGCCCTCCGTCCTGTAGGAACGGGCCACACGGTCGGCGAAGCGGGCGATCGTGGGCAACTTGTCGTACTTGGGCAGGCGCGATATGATGGTGGACTTCCTGTGATCGACCAGGGCCCGCTTGAGCACGTTGGAGGGGCTCGATTGGACATCTGGATGCTCCAGGTACTTGGAGAGCAGCTCCTCGTCACCGCCCACGACCGCTCGCAGCGCCTCCTCGCCATGGTCCTCCCACAGCTCGACCAGCACCTTTGATGGCGTGGCCCGCTCGAGGACCAGTGGATGGTCCAGGCCGGGTAGGATGGCCTCCAGGGCGAGCCGCTCCTCGTCGCTGGGATTCAGCGCGTCCACGAAGGCCTGGGCATCGTCGCAGTAGCAACGGTTCTCCAAGATGAAATGGGGTCCCCGGTATTCGCTGAGCTCCTCGTCCACGGTAGCAAGGTGCTTCTCGATGAGGGCGTGGTCACTGAACTGACCCTTGAAGTACGCCTCCTGGTTGTCCTCCTCGATGGGAAGGTTGGAGAGCTTGTCCCACAGGGCACAGTCCTCCGCCCCCTTCAGCCGATGGAGCACCGACACCTGGAAGTCCATCTCGATCCTGGGTATCGCCATGTGCTTGGTGATGGATCCCAGGGTCGAGTCCTTGGCGGACCTGGCGCATTTCTTGCACAGACCGATCACGACGCCACCGGATTGCCAGGTGAGTCGCATGTAGGTGCCATCTATCGGGTCGCCCGCCTTGAGGGACTCCGCGTCCACGTGGGGGCAGGACCAAAGCCCGTCCTCCACCTGGGATATGTTGGCCCTGGGCTGCTGCATGGCGAAGGCCACGTAGTCCGCGGGTGGGCGTGGTTCCTTGCACGAGCAGTACAGCTTGTCCTTCGTGGAGTAGAAATGGTAGTTCGGCCGCTTGATGGCCAGGTCGAGGAACAGGAGCAACCTGTAGACAGGATGGTCGAACCACTGCATCCCGGCCAGCTTCTCCTTCTTCGCCTTGCCCCGCATGGCGTAGAAGACCTCACCCTGAGGGAGCTTCAATGTCGCAAGGTAGGGCGCCTTCCCTGCGGCACCAAGCATCAGCGTTCCGGCGTAGGCCCGGACGATGTCATCCCCGCGGTTCGCGAACCTCTTCAGCTTGTCCTCATTATCGGCGAAGCGGGAGATCTGCTCCATCCTCTTCCGCGCCTTCGCGAAGGGGTCCTTGGTACAAGGAGGAACGATCGTTGGCAGGGGACGTCCCGGGTCCTTGGCAAGCATCTCCGCCCGGTGGACTAGCTCCCGCTCCATGGACTTCGCGGGTGTCCTGACCTGGGCGCGACGTTTCCTGCGGGCCATCATCCGCCAACATGCCTTCGACATAGATAAGCATTGTCGGATTCCAACGGTCCTCGGGAGGACGAACGGTCCCCATCAAGTCAGGGCATCCGTCGAAATCCTCTCTAGAATGCACTTCTGAACCGGTGGGGCCAGCTCTCTGAGCTGACGCCCTTGGGGGTCGTTGACCGATGGGCACACGTAGAGGGGTTACCTTTATGAAAGGGAACACAAGCAGGGGTCGAGGTCAAGGTGTTCCAATGTCCGATGACAATTATCCGGTTCTAGCTGTTCTGTTGATAGCGATCATCGCCATCGTCGTTCTGATCCTCATTCCTCCAGGAGCCCTCGATCCTCGACCCGACCTTGAGGATCCCGTGGCCGATGCGGGTCCCGATGTGACCATCGAACTTGGGACCGCATACACCTTCGACGGGTCCAGGTCGACGGACGACAAGGCCATCGACCAGTATCTGTGGTCCGTCGATTACGCCCCGAACACCTTCGTCTTCCACGGTGAGAGGGCAACGTTCGTGTTCGACAGGACCGGGACCTTCGACGTGGTCCTGACGGTCACCGACACCGTTGGCAACGAATCGGCGGACACCATGAGGGTCACCGTCATCTAGCGGGTCTGACATCACCTGGACGAATGGAACGGATGGTCCTCCATCGATTCCGA
>JAUVRF010000511.1 GCA_030597775.1 Methanobacteriota archaeon
CCCCAGTTCGGGGTCGAATTCGTACTCGGCATCGTCTTGTGCGGTCACGAGCGGGAGCCAGGTCGCTGCCAGGAGCAGCAGGACGGTGCTGATGGCCAGTGCTCTTTTCATTCTACCACCTCGGCTAATCTGCTTCGCGAATACCCTACTTGGATATATACTTTATCGAGTGGCCATCGGCCGTCTGGTCCCTCGGAAACGCCTAGCTGCCCGGCGAAGGGCTTATCATCTCCCCACGTTGTCCACACCGCCGATGGCCTGGCACATAGCCCTGGCGGTCGCATTCGCCACCATCGCGGTGGCGGAGCTTGCGGACAAGACCCAGCTGGTCTGCATCAGCCAGGCCTGCCGCTATCCCTACGCCCCCGTCCTGGCGGGTTCTGCCGCGGCCCTCGTGGTGGTCACGGCCGTCGGGGTGCTGGTGGGTTCCGTGCTCTACGCCGTCCTGTCTCCAGAGCTCCTGAGCCTAGTGGCCGGTGGCCTGTTCCTTGCCTTCGGGGTCCTGATGCTCGTCAACTGGTGGAGGGACAGGGGGAGGGAAGAGGAGAAGTTGTGCGAGGTGGACCCCGATGGGGAGGATGGCGCTGCCGACATGAGCAACTGGAGGGTGTTCGCCAGCACCTTCGGCCTGGTCGCACTGGCAGAGCTGGGCGATAAGACCCAGCTGGCGGTCATCGCCCTCTCGGGCAAGTACGGCAACCCATGGGCGGTGTTCATCGGCGCCAGCCTAGCCCTCATCCTCATCAGCACCGCGAGCGTGCTGGCGGGCAGGATGATCGCAGGCCGCATCTCCCTCACGCTGGTCGAGCTGGTCGCCGCCGCGCTCTTCATCGTCCTGGGCATCGTCTTCATCGTCGGTGGTGTGCCTGGCTTCTGATTATTCTGGATCCTTCCAACTTATGTCGTAATGTTTATCTACTGGCGGCTCCTAAGAATCGAGTGCCCTGCTTCCCGAGGTTCAACGTGAGATTCATGGGTCCGAAGATCGCCGCTCTCGCAGTCGTCATGATGCTGTTGATAGTGGCGTTCCCGCTGCCAGAGGCCGTTACTGGTCAGACCACTCCCCAGTCGAATCTCATCGTTGACGAGTTCGAGGACGATCTGGCGGAGCATGACCTGACCTTCCCGGGCCCCGGGTTCAACGACCAGACGGCCCTGGTCCTGCCCAACCACGCCTTCGTGGACACCGCCACCATCAACATGTCCTTCGGGACCTTCCCGGGCTCCCGCAGCGCCCCTTGGGACCCCTCACTGGACATCGGCGACGACGGGAGCATCGACTGGGCCTTCGACTCCGACAAGGGCGGCCCCCTGGGTCTGCAGGACAGATTCTCCGACGGCGCTCGCTCGATAGACCTCCAGTTCAACCGGGGAGGCACCCGCCAGTTCTATATCCAGCTGCCCCGCGAGGCCACCATCACCGAGGCCTACCTGGACGTGGAGGGCTTCCCCATACCCCACTGGGTCCAGCAGTACACCCTGACGCCCAAGACGGACTCTCCCGGGGAGTACGGCCCCAAGATGACCGAGTACAACGGCGAGATGTGGGTCATCTGGGAGAGCTCCGACCAGAGCATCACCACCGGGGGCGATGCCGACATCGTCGTCCGCATGTTCGATGGCGAACGATGGTACCGCATCATAGAGCTCTCGGAGGCGGGGGACACCGACGAGGACAAGATCCCCCATCTCATCACCTACGCCGGAAAGCTCTACGCCATCTGGTCCAAGGGCGACGGGAAGGCCACCGACCCGGGCAACTCGGAACTGGTGTACTGTGTCTACGACGGGACCGACTGGACGGACCCGGTACGGTTCTCGGGACCCAAGGAGGACGGGCTCAACACCTACGAGCGGTGCACCGTGTTCAAGGACCGCCTGTACGTCGCCTGGAAGAGCACCGACCCCAGCTACACGACCCGCCCCGCCTTCGGAAAAGACCTGGACATCGTGATCGCCTCCTTCGACGGCACCAACTGGTCCGAGCCTCAGGAGATCACCGATTCCAACAACGACGCCACCGACTGGTCGGTGGACATCACCGTGTTCCGTGGCATGCTGTACGTCATTTGGGACACCTGGGACCCCAACATC
>JAUVRF010000236.1 GCA_030597775.1 Methanobacteriota archaeon
CACGGCACCAACCCCATCTGGTCCATCTTCGTGGGGACGGTCATCATAGTCGCAATCTCCCAGACCATCCGGCACCTCATGACCAACTGGATCAAGCTGGCCGACAGCCAGGCCTACATGAAGGCCTTCAACAAGGAGATCTCCGAGGCCCGCAAGAGCCAGAACCAGCAACGCCTCCAGAAGCTCATGGAGTTGCAGAAGGATATGATGTCCAAGCAGATGGAGATCCAGGGCATGACCATGAAGCCCACCATCTTCACCATGGTCCTGTTCATCGCCTTCATCACCTGGATCTACACCTTCGTGACCATCGCAGCGGTCGACATGATCGCCATCCCATGGAACCACGAGTACGTTCTAGAGGTCGGAGGCCTGTTCAGCGGGGGCGTGCTGTTTATATACATCATGTTCACCATCCCCATGTCACAGATGGTTGTTAATATCTGGAAGTACATCACATTCAGCAGGCGGCTCAAGGCATTGAATGCCGAAGAGGCGATGGGGGAGGTGACCTTATGATCATCACTCTTGGAGGGCTCCCGGGCAGCGGTAAGACGACGGTGGCGCGCATCCTAGCCGACAAGCTCAAGATGGAGTACATCAACGCGGGGGACATCTTCCGCAACCTTGCGGCCAAGAAGGGCATGACCTTGGAGGAGTTCGGTTTCTTCGCCGAGCGCAACCCCAACATCGACAGGGCCATCGACAAGAAGCTCCTGGAGATCGCCCGTCGGGACAACGTGATCCTGGAGGGTCGTCTGGCCGGCATCATGCTGGAGCTCAACGATGTGGAGGCCCTCAAGGCCTGGCTCGAGGCACCGCTGGAGATCCGCGTCGAACGCGTCTCCGGCCGTGACACCAAGTCCACCGAGGCCGCCCTGGCCGACACCCAGGTCCGGGAGAAGAGCGAGTGGGACCGGTACTACAACATCTACCACGTGGACATCCGGGACCTCTCGGTGTACAACATGGTCGTCCAGACCCAGGACAAGACCCCCGAGGAGATCGCCGACGAGATCATCGCGGAGTTCAAGAAGGCCAAGAAGGGAGGCTGAGCCCGCGATGGCCGACGAGGTGCCCGACCCGGGCCCACCGAAGAGACTCGTGAGGGCGAAGGCTCCCACCGACCCCGCCCACGGCCATCCTCCCGGGGAGAGGCCCATCGCGAAGCACATGGACTACGGCATCGTCGTGCTGGACAAGCCCTCGGGCCCCAGCTCCCACCAGGTGGCGGCCTGGGCCCGCAACGCTGTGGGTGCCAAGAGGGCCGGCCACGCGGGCACGCTGGACCCCAAGGTCACCGGCATGCTGGTCATCGGCCTGGACGCGGCCACCCGCGCCCTGGACCTGGTCAGATTGGCCGGCAAGGAGTACATCACCGAGATGGTGCTCCACCGGGACATCGAGAGAACGCGCCTAGCAAAGACCCTGGAGGGCTTCGTGGGCGACGTGCTCCAGATACCTCCCAAGCGGTCGGCCGTCAAGCGGCGCCTCCGCACCCGCAAGATATACACCCTGGACCTCCTCGAGCACAAGGACCGGCGGGCGCTCCTGCGGGTCCACAGCGAGGCGGGCACCTACATCCGCAACCTGTGCCACGACGTCGGCCTGGTACTGGGCACCGGCGCCCACATGGGAGACCTTCGCAGGACGGGCCTGGGTCCCTTCAAGGAGGAGGACATGGTCACCATGCACGAGCTCCGGGACGCCGCCGAGTGGTTCAAGGAGGACGGGGACGAGGGGGAGCTCCGGCGTGTCGTGCGACCAATGGAGCACCTCCTGGAGGGGGTCCCATCGATCACCGTCCGGGACAGCGCCGTCGACGCCCTGTGCCACGGCGCGCCACTGGCCGTTGCCGGCGTCCTCGAGGTGGACGAGTCGGTCATGAAGGGCCGGCACCTTGCCGTGCACACCGGAAAGGGCGAGGCCGTCGGTTACGGGCACGCCGTCATGACCGCCGAGGAGATGGTGGCCGAACCCCAGGGCATTGCCGTCGAGCTGTCCCGCGTCTTCATGCGGGAGGACACCTACCCCAGGGCGTGGAAGAAGGGCACCGGCAGGGAACCCTGAACCGCTGAAGGTCGAAGGATTTATTTACAGGCAGGACTTTCCCAAATCCCGCTGGGCCTATAGCTTAGTATGGTCTTGAGCACCCGGCTGATAACCGGGAGGTCGCCGGTTCGAATCCGGCTAGGCCCACTTATTCCACCCCGGCACGATAGCCCATGCTCACTGGTGAGCCCGCCTATCGTCCTACATGCAACCACAAACCTATTTAGCAAAGGAACCCAACACCATTGCTGCATGGGGTTGAACGGAGCACCGCACCCCCCGACCCTCGAGGGGGGTTTCGTAAGGCCGAAGGGCAGACATAGGATGAGATGGCTGAACGTTTTTGCGATAGCTTCGGTCATCATATTCGTGATGGTCTCCACAGTCAACATACTAGGGATGATCGAGGATTGGGGTCCCGCCGAACATACCTCGGACATCCAGAGGGAGTTCGGCACGGAGGAGGAATCCGACGCCATCTTGGCTGCTGAATCGATGGATCTGGCAAGAGCTCTGGATACGGACAGGTTCTTCCGCGGTCACAACAAACCCTATACCCGGGTCAACGTCACCGACGGCGCGACCATAGACCACTTTCGAGACAGGATCGATGGATTTGATGAGGTGAACCATCGATATGATGCCGAGTTCACGTACCGCGTCGATTGCCAGTACGTGGATCGGCTCATCCTCTTCCCCACAACGAACAACGATCACTACCTGTCATCCTCCTATCAAATGGAGGCGAGCACTCCCCGTGCGAAGTTCATCAGTGACCGGCAGTTTCTCGACCTGGAGGACCTTCCAAGGGTCGGCACCGGCTACCTCCTGGAGGATGCCTACATAATCAGGCAGACCCTGAACTACGAGGAGGGTGTTGGTGGGGACGAGGACTGGAGGAACTGGGTATGGCAACTGGTGATATTGGATGGCGATCTGGGCCTTAGGGTCCTCATGGTCGACGCGAACAGTGCTCTGGTCTACGGCTGCTACTGAACCTGCGGTCGTTGCGGACCCACAGCTTACCATGGTGCCGAACCTTTATGACCACGACCATCCCTACACGGGAATGGTGTGGATCACATGTCGCTGGAGGAGGAGGTCGGCAGGCTCCTGACGGAGCGGGGGGAGACCCTGGCGATAGCCGAATCCCTGACCGGAGGCCTTGTGACGAGCCGGATCACCGACGTGCCTGGCAGCTCCGCATACCTGGTCGAGGGCGTCATCGCATACGCCAACGAGGCAAAGGAGGCCCGCCTGGGCGTCGAGGAGGCCACGCTCATCGCCCACGGTGCCGTCAGCGAACCCGTCGCCCGGGAGATGGCCGAGGGCATCATGAAGCGTGCCGGCACCATCTGGGGCATCTCCACCACCGGTATCGCCGGCCCCACGGGGGCCACCGAGGAGAAGCCCCTGGGACTGGTCTACGTGGCCGTGGCTGGCCCCCAGGGAACGGTGGTGCGCCGCAACGTGTTCCCAGGTGACCGCCTCGCAGTCAAGCACGCATCGTCGGAGGCGGTCCTCGCACTCCTATTGGGATCGCTTCAAGCACCTTCTTAAAACTCCTCTAATGGGGGATGCTGGCCCATGGACCCATGATTTCATCAAAACCAAAGGATTTATTTAGGGAGTCCACGATTGTGACTTCTAACAGTCGTACCGAGATTGAGCGGAGGCTTCCCTATCATGATTTGATGGGGACTCCTTGAAATCTCGGGAAATCTGGAAGAATCCTATACTAGGAGGTTGAAAGGGTGGCTAAGATCAGAGCATTTGGAATTGTTGCAGTACTGTTGATATCGACAATGGCCGCATTCGTCCCAGCGGCTCCCGCTGAGGCTGCCGGGGCACCCGCCCCCATCGACATCGCGCCCATGGGCACCCAGCGCGTGGTGCTCGGTGAGCTGTTCACCGGCGCATGGTGTGGGGTCTGCCCAGAGGCGCACCAGGCCATGGAGCTGTTCGAGCAGAACTGGGACAGGGCCGACTTCGTGATGCTCGCCTGG
>JAUVRF010000169.1 GCA_030597775.1 Methanobacteriota archaeon
AGGTCGCCGACCAGCAGATCAAGGTCTCGCTCAAGCCCCAGTACGTGGACAAGCTCCCCAAGCTGTTCAGGGGAAAGGTCCGCAAGTTGCTCGAGATGGTGGACGAGCGGGGCGTCATGGACGAAGTGGTCGAGCGGCTCCAGATCGGTCCCGTGGTCGACCAGGACCTGGAGACGCTGTCCGGTGGAGAGCTGCAACGGATGGCCATAGCCGCCGCCATCGTGAGGGAGGCGGACGTGTACTTCTTCGACGAGCCCTCGTCGTACCTGGACATCCACCAGCGATTGGTTGCGGCCCAGGTGATCCAGGAGCTCTCCGAGACCCGTCAGGTGCTCATTATCGAGCACGACCTGGCGGTACTCGATTCCCTCGCGGACCAGGTCCACCTGATGTACGGGGAGGAGGGGACGTACGGGGTCATGACCCTTCCCCGTTCCGTCCGTGCCGCGATCAACGTGTACCTGGAGGGCTTCCTGAAGGAGGAGAACATCCGCTTCCGCAACCGTCAGATCAAGTTCGAGAGCCGGCCCCCGCGGAAGGAGTGGAAGACGCCCGTGCTCATAGAATTCGGCAGGATGGTCCTGAACTACCCCGCCTTCCAGCTTGTCACCGAACCCGGACAGATCCACATTGGCGAGGTGGCGGGGGTGGTGGGTCCCAACGCCACCGGGAAGACCACCTTCGTCAAGATGCTCGCAGGCGTCCTCAAACCCTCGGAGGGTGAGATAGACGTGGACGTCAAGGTGGCGTACAAGCCCCAGTACATCAAGGGTGACTACACCGGAACGGTCGAGGAGCTCCTGTGGAGCACCCGTGCCGAGGAGATGCATTCCGGTTTCTTCCAGGCCGAGATCGAGGTGCCCCTGAACCTGCGAAGGCTCTACCTCAAGGAGGTGGACCGCCTGTCGGGAGGGGAGCTGCAGCGTGTGTCCATCGCCCTTGCGCTCATGGCCAAGGCCGACATCTATCTCCTGGACGAGCCCTCGGCCTACCTGGACTCGAACCAGAGGATGGAGGCGGCCAAGACCATCCGGAGGGTGATGGAGAAGACGGGTCGCAGCGCCCTCGTCGTCGACCACGACGTGTACTTCATCGACCTGGTCTCGGACAGCATCATGGTCTTCGACGGAGAGCCCTCGGTGAAGGGACACGGCGCGGGGCCCTTCGGGCTACGGGAGGGCATGAACGCCTTCCTGAAGAACGCCTCCGTGACCTTCCGGAGGGATTTCGAGACCAAGCGGCCCCGGATAAACAAGAACGAATCCCGGCTGGACCGAGAGCAGAAGGCCTCAGGGGAGTACTTCTACATAGAGTGAGGCACGGCCGGGCTCACTGGCCCCGGCGGTCCATCTCGCGCTTGAAATCGTCCATCGAGATGTAGTCCTCGTCCTGGCTCTCCTCGAACTCCGGCCCTCGGCCGGTGGGGCTGGTGGGGTCGTACTGGAGGTAACCCGCGGCCGGCTCGAGTTGGGGCTTGTCGAGCTCGATGTGATCCTCCTCCAGAACGCTCTCGAGCTGTTGTTCCCGGCGGTCCAGGGTATCCTCCTCCCTCCAGGCGATCGCCAGGATCACGCCAAGGGAGATGATGACTATGACCATCACCAGGAGGAGGCTCTGGCAGTTCTCGTCGAGGAAGGTGTAGCCCGTGATGCCCTCGGTATCCTCCACCATGAACACCAGCCTCTTCACGGAGACCTGGTTGCCAGCTTCGTCGCTGGCCGTTATGACGAGCAGGCTCAGGGCGTCGTCCAGGCTCACCTTGATGCGGAAGGTGCCGTTATCGGAGACCGATGTGTGCTCTCCTATGGTGATCCAGTCACCGGGGGTGACGGTGCCCGAGACCCAAACGTAGTCGTTCGAGGTCCGGGACCTGTCCTTGGGCGACCTCACCTCAAGCTGCGGTGCGTAGGTGTCGAGGATGAGGGTCAGGTCGGTGGTGAACTCGTTCCCAGCCCGGTCCGTTATCAGGACCACGAGGACGGTCTCGCCCTCCTCCAGGGGCAGCTCCGCCAAGAACCTGGCCAGCTCGTCCGCATCGTAGGCCTGACCGTCGATGTGGATATCAGCTCCCAGCTCGGTGCTGCCGCGGAGCTCGAAGGTGCGATTGTTGGTGAACATCGGGTCGAAGGCGTCCTCTTCCTCGTTCCAGAGGAATCCGACCAGGTCAAGGCCGGGCGACGTGACGTCCAGGTAGAGCCGGACCGTTACGGCTCCCACGTTCCCAACAAGGTCGGTGGCGACGAGGCGGATGTTGTTCACCCCCTCGATGAGCACGATATCGATGGAGAAGTTCGCGCCATCGATGAACGCCTCGGTGGAATCGACGGTGAGCCTCGAGATGACCTCCGTGAAGTTGCCAGTGAGGTTCAGGGTGTCGATATTTACGCTGGCACCGTTCTCGGGAACGGTGATGAGCAGATCGGGGGCGACGGTGTCGACGAAGACCACCCGGGACACGTTGACCTGGGCGCCTCCGGTGCCGGACACCATCACCTGCACGGTGTTGATGCCCTGCTTGAGATTCGTGATCTCCTGGCTGAAGTAACCGCTTCCAGACACCGTGAGCAGCGACCAGACGTTGGACAGCTCGGGCACCCTGAAGTACACGTCCAGGAACGGGCTCGTGGTTCCCGTGAGGGTCACGGTGGTCACGTTGAGCATCGTTCCATCCACCGGTTGGACCACCTCAAGGGGTGGGGCCTCCAGGTCCGCAGTTAGATGCCAATCGAGGCTGGCCTCGTTCCCCGCGGGGTCGACGGCCCGTATGGTTATCACATTGAGGCCGTCGGAGAGGGTGAGGTTGAGTGTGAAGAGGGTCCCGTCCATGGTGGCGTTCACGCCGTTTGCGGAGACCCGGACATCAGGGGCGTCCGTGTAGCCCACGATCGAGACGGGGGCCGAACCCACGAGGCGGTTGTGGGCGGGGGTGGGGGGCACTTGGATATCGATCTGGGGAACCTCGGTGTCCAGGGTCAGGCTGAAATTGATGATGGCCTCGTTCGAGGCGTAGTCCAAAGCCCGGACGGTGAACGGATAGGTGCCGTCACCGGGCAGGGTGGTCGTCCACGTCCAGTTCTCAAGACCGGTGACCGGTTGCCAGGCCTGGGTTGCTATACGGACCTCCACCTTGTAGAGCGAGGAGCCGGGATCGGATGCGGTCCCTTCCAGGGTGAGCACGGGGTCGTTGATGTGGTCACCGTCGGAATGGGAGGTGATCTCGAGCGTGGGCGGGTAGGGGTCCGTCAGCTCCAGGCTCACCCAGAGATGGGACGTGACGTTCAGGTGACCGGCGGCCCAGGACGTCCCGAAGGTCGCCCTGAAGAGATGGGGGTTCCGGTCCTCCTTGGCGGCCTGCGTGGTCACATGCTCCATGATCAGGGCATCGAAGTTGTTCCCGCGGGGCCCGGTGGTGCCCACGAACACGATGTTGTCCCCCTCGTCACGGACCTCCAGGTCGGCCCCAGATACGGGGTGGCCCGTGGGGAACAGGACCTTTATGTGGACCGTCCACCAGGCGCTCCACTGGTCACCGGAACCGTCCAGCTCGACCTTTGCAGGATCGTAGGTGGAGTTCACCAGGACCCCGTTGCCTCCCTGCTCCACCTTCACATGCCAGTTGGTGCTTGAGGTGAATGTGCAGTTCTCGAATCGGACTGTCACTCCCTGGACATGGACCCCAACCAGGTTGTCGATGAAGGAGCATCGGTTCACGACCACGTCCTCTGATGTGATCTCGAGTCCATGGTCGCCGTCCCTGAAGGTGCTCCTGTGGAACTCGAAAGGGACCTGGATGCGTGCGTAGGATGGCTGCGCCGAGAATACCTTGCCGGAGCTCGTGATGCCGAAGTACCAGGCCTTCCCGGTGGCCGTCCCCTCCAGGGAGAATGCGATCCCCTGGGAGTAATCAGAGGTCAGGACCGAACTGTTCTGCCAATCCTGATCACCCCCGTCCACCAGGAAGGAGTGACTGACAAGAGGTCCAGTGAGGAAATTCATCACGGTATCGCGCAACACCAGGTCCCCGTGGACGATGACATCACCGTTCAAGGTGACGTCGCTGTTCGAAAGGAGGGAGGAGTTGCCAGCGTGGACCGTCCAAGAGGTGTCAGAGGAACCTGCGAGGACGATGCCACCTGCGGAGCAGTTCGTGATGGTCCCGTCGTGCAGCTCGATGTCCGAGTCCGTGAGCTTGTAGCCCTCGAAGGTGTTGTCCTCCATCCTGGTCGCCCAGGCAAGAACGGTCGAGGCCTCGTCTGCCTTGAGACCGGCGACGTTCCCGTACAGGAACCCGTCGACGATCACGATGTCCGAGGTGCTCTCGAGGTACACACCGCTGTTGGTGTTGCCGGTGAAGATGTCCCCGGTGGAGGTCATCTGGCAGTCGATGTTGAGACTGGCACCGAAGATGTTGTTCCGGAAGGTGTTGCCGCTGCTGGTGATCGTGACGTCGTTCAGGGCCTTGAGACCGTTCCGGGTCGACCCCGCAACAAGCGAGTCCCGGATGGTCAGGTCCACCCTGTACTGGGCCGATATACCGTCCTGGGTCTGTCCACGGATGGTACATCCCACCACCTCGACGATCGGATCGTACTCGATTAAGATACCATCGGAGTTCCCCTTGACGGTGGTGTTGGAAATGGTTGCGTTGCATCCGGTCCGTATCATCATCCCGTTGCGGTTGTTCAGCACCTGGCACCCGTCCACGACGGCGTCGCCCCGCATGAACCTGGCGCCCTCGTAGCCATTGTCCGCCAGGGTGCAGTTCCGGAGCGTTACGTCGGAGTCCTGTGCATTGACCCCATGGTACGTGCTGTTGGTGATGCTCGAATCCGTCACCGAGATGGTGGCACCACGCAGGACCAGCCCATGGAGGTTGCCGTCGATGGTGGTCCCGGAGATGATGGCGTCGTCCGATGCGATGTACAGGCCCAGCAGCTCGGCGCCAACCGAGGGCACGTAACCGCACGAGGTGATGAAGGAGTTGGAGATGCGCAACGTGGTTCCCGACCGGACCATGGCGAATATCGCTTTGGATGCTGGAACGACCTTGATCGAGCTGGC
>JAUVRF010000091.1 GCA_030597775.1 Methanobacteriota archaeon
AACGGCTACTGCTACTTCAACTACGAGGCGCCCGCCTCCATCGACGAGCCCGTGGAGGCCACGGTCACGGTCGTGGCCCAGCAAGGAAGCGAGCCCTACCCCTCCAGCTACGAGACCACCCTGGTCACCTACCGCCTCGGGGGCGAGGTCATCGGCCCCGCCCAGGTGGTCGCCGGCGGCCCCAACGTCGACTACGTGGTCCATGTCACCGCCGGCGGCGAACCCATCGACCAGGCCAGCCTGACCACAATCCTCTACGGTAAGGGCAGCATCGTCAGCAAGCAGTCCCGCACCGACGCCAACGGCAACGCCAGTATTGTCTACGCACCCCCAGCCACCGGCACGGGCCAGGGCAACTTTATGATCCAGATGGGCAAACCGGGCTACGAGCGGGCCTCGGTCGCCTTCTTCATCCAGATAGTGGGCAGCCTGGAGCCCCTGGTGGTGACGGTGACGTCCGACGTGGAAGATGTCCCCAGCTGGGGCAGCTGCAACCTGACGGCCTCGGTGAAGCGGGGCGAAAGCCCCGTGGCGGGGGCCACCGCGGACTGGGGCGTCACCCGGGGGTGGTTGCAGACGACCTCCAGCACCACGGGGGCCAACGGCAACGCCTGGATCCAGTACACCGCCGTCGCCGATGAGGACGGGGACTGGTCGGGGGACGTGACGGTGACCGTCGACGCGGCATCGGGCCTTGACACCGCGAGCAACACCACGACCCTGCCCGTGCTCGCACGGGCTCCCGTGCTGGACACCTACCTCTTCTGCCGGTTGGACGGGGCCCAGCTCTTCCCCGGCGAGCACCTCACCGTGAACGTCACCCTGTCCAACACGGGGGACGGGTCGGACTTCATCGCCGGCTTCATGGTGGACCTGGTCCTGCGGGACGGCATGGAGGCGGAGTTCCTGAGGACCACCCTCATCTCTGGCCAGAGCCTCGTGGAAGGTTACACGTGGAACTCGGGCTGGAGGGTGCCCTACACCGTCCCAGCCTCCCCCGTGACGGCCAACTACACGTTGGACGTCGAGGTGGTCTCCGTGAACGGGGTCCACGTCTACCAGAGCCTCCCGGAGCCCGGGGAGGTCTCGGTCCACGCCGAGGGCAAGGACGACTGGACCATCATGGTCTACATAGCCGCCGACAACAACCTGGCTGCCATGGCCGATTACATGGTGGACATGCTGGAGAAGCAGGCCCCCCAGGGGGAGTACACCGTGCTGCTCAACTGGGAGCGGACCCGGCCCCCCGATCAGTGGCTGGACGAGGACAACAACCGGTACGTGATGAGGAGGTACGAGCTGGCCCGCGACCGCACATCCAGGAGCATCGGGTCCGAGATCGTCTACCGTCACCCGCCCCAGCCCTACAACTCCGGCCTGGGCGACAGCGTGTACGACTTCCTCGTGTGGGGCTCGTCCTACGCCCCCGCCGGCAGGTACGCCCTGGTCATGTGGGACCACGGGGGCGCCTACACGGGCATGTGCTCCGACGACCGGGAGGACGACGACATCAAGATATGGGAGCTGGGCAACGCCCTGCGGGACTTCGGGTCGGACAGGAGGAAGCTGGAGGTCCTGGCCTTCGACATGTGCCTGGAATCCTCCCTGGAGGTGGCCGTCCGCCTCAAGGACTACGCCAGCTACATGGTAGCCTCCGAGATCACCATAAACAGGGACCTGCTGGTCCCCGAGCCCCTGGAGCTCCTCAACGCCTACTACCCCGCCTTCTCCCCCACCCCCATCCAGCTGGCCACCGACATGATCGCGGGCTTCGCTGACCGTCACGGGAACATGTTCCCCTTCGCCGTCATAGACCTGGCCCGCGTCGACGCCTTCGTCCTGGCCTGGGACGACATGGGCCAGCACATCCTGGACGCCTGGGACCCCCTGGGCGAGTGCGTCCTGGCCGCCTACATGGACGTGAACCGGATAGAGGGCCCCTACAGCGAGACGTTCTGGCTCGTGGACGCCCGGCAGTACTTCACGAGGCTCTCGGACGAGATGTCCTCCTACGTCCTCGACCCGGTGGCCCGGGAGGCCTTCTTCGCGTCCGAGGACCTGCTCGAGGCCCTGGACGACATGGTGGTCAACGGCCTCCCCGTGGAGGGCTACGACGGCGTCAACATGTTCTTCCCCCCCAACGGGGACACCTGGGCCGACCAGTTCCTGGAGTACATGAACGTCATCTCGCCCCTCCACCCCTGGTTCCTGGTCATGGACTACACCTGGAACGGCCTCCCCGAGGACGACCAGGACCCGGACATGCCCTGGCCCCCGATACCGGGCATCTTCACCTACCCCATCGACGACCCCCAGGTGCTGGAGATAGACGAGGATGACGACGGCCACTCCGAGGTCATCGAGCTGGACCTGGTGGTCGACCAGGAGAACAACACCGGCCTCGTCCAGGTGATAGTGGACCTGCTGTCGTTCGGCGCCGGCAGGGGTGGAGCCATCGAGGACCTCCACGGCAGGACGGTGTGGACCGTCCCAGCTGGCACGAGGGAGGCCAAGCACCTGGAGCTGACCAGCCCCTCGTACGACACCAACTCCCTGGTGATAACCGTGCTGACGGAGGACGGCCAGCTGGTCCAGCGCAGGCACGTGGGCCAATTCCCCATGAACGCCACGCCGCCGGAGGGCGCGCCCCCTACCCTGGCAGTGTCGGCCTCGGCCACCGAGCTCGAGGCGGGGGGTACGGTCACGCTGACGGCCGTCGCCGGGGAAGGCCTCACCATCTGGTGGGACGTGGACCACAGGGACGGCCTGGGCATCGACGGCACCGATGCATCGATGGATGCCACCTACAGGAGGCCCGGTGCCGTGGTGGTCACCTGCATCGCCTCCGACGGCTCCCAGGTGGTGGTGGAGAGGCTGAACCTGACGGTGCAGGTGGCGTCGGGCAACAGCGACCCCGTCCCGGTGCTGGAGGCGGAGCAGACGGCGCCGCTGACGGCCACCCTGGACGCCTCCCCGTCGACGGATGCCGACGGCGACGGACTGGAGTACCGGTTCACCTTCGGCGACGGGACCTGGTCAGGCTGGACGACAAGCGCCACCGTTGACCACGTGTACGCCGAGGCGGGCACCTACAACGCCTCGGTCAGGGTCCGCGACTCCCGGGGCTCGGACCCGATCAGGACATTCCTGGAGGTGACCGTCAACGATGACGCCTCCAACAGGGCACCCGAGGCGGACCTGACCCTGTCCGCCACCGACGTGGAGGAGGGTGACACCATCACCGCCGACGGGTCCGGTGCCACGGACATCGACGGGGACGTGCTGGAGTACCGGGTGGACTGGGGCGACGGCAACGCGACGGACTGGACCGGCGCCCCCTCGGCCACCCACGCCTACATGATGGAGGGCACGTACACGGTGACCGTGGAGGTCCGTGACCCTGGAGGGCTCACGGCCACCGCCACCAGGGACGTGACGGTGGAGGCTCCCCCCGTCGTCACCAACAGGCCGCCAGTGGCATCGATATCGCTGGACGTGAGCACAGTCCCGGTGGGCGAGGAGGTGACGGCCGACTTCAGCGGCTCCGTGGACCTGGACCCGGGCGACGTTCTGGAGTACCGCATGTTCTGGGGCAACGGTGGAGACTCCGAATGGTCATTGGAGACCACGGCCACCACCACGTACGACGTGGCGGGAACATACATCGTAGAGCTCGAGGTGCGCGACAGGGACGGCCTCATTGATACGGTGACAGCCACCCTGGAGGTCACAAGGGTCGAGAAGGACGACGGCGATGGGGACGACACGCCCGGCGCTGGTGTCGTGATGGTCGTCGTAGCCCTGGGGCTGCTGGCGGTGGTGGGAAGGCTCCGACGCAGGTGATGTGCTGCGCCTCGCCGCACATGCGCGCGGCCTCGTTGCCAGGACAGGTGTTGGCCGTGGGGCCAGTATATCTCAAAGGCGTTCTTCTCAATGGGTCCGCGCCTCTCGACTGAACATGTGGGATACCCGGCAAGGGGGCCAGATCCCCTCACTCCACTTATGCGGATCGAGGCCGTGCAGGCTGGGACCCATCCGGGGCCGGGGCGCGGCCCGTCCCCCGACACCTACAGGCAAAGGGGGTAACTATTACATACCGCCTATCGTCGACATAGGCGGGGAGTGCGCATGAAGGTAACAGACCTGTTTATGAGAGCCATCGAGAACGAGGAAGTCAAGTACATATTCGGCGTCCCGGGCGAGGAGATCGAGGACCTCCTCTTCTCCATCCACGATTCTGCCGTCGAGTTCGTGCCCACGCGCCACGAGCAGGGAGCCGCCTTCATGGCCAACGTCTGGGGCCGCCTGACGGGCAAGGCGGGGGTGTGCCTCGCGACCCTGGGCCCCGGCGCCACCAACCTGCTCACCGGCGTCGCCGATGCCAACCTCGACCACGCCCCGGTGGTGGCCATCACCGGACAGGGCGGCATCTCCAGGTCCCATCACGAGAGCCACCAGTACCTGGACATCGTGGGGATGTTCCGGCCGGTGACCAAGTGGAACACCGCCATCGGGCACCCATCGGTTGTGCCAGAGGTGGTGCGCAAGGCCTTCAAGGTGGCGGAGATGGAGAAGCCTGGCGCGACCCACATAGAGCTCTCGGAGGACATCGCCTCCCAGGACGCGACCGGGCTCCTCGACATGATACCGCCCCGGAGGGTGCGTAGGCCCGGACCCGACTACAAGGCCATCGCCATGACCATGGACCTCATCCAGGAGGCGGAGCGCCCCCTGGTGCTGGCCGGCAACGGTGCGATACGCAAGCTGGCGAGCAAGCACCTCAACCTGCTGGTGGAGAGGACCGACATCCCCGTGGTGAGCACCTACATGGGCAAGGGCGCCATCTCCGACCGGGACCCCCGGTCGCTGATGAGCACCGGCTTCGGCCCCGTGAGGGATCACGTCATGGAGGCCATCGACCAGGCCGACCTGGTCATCACCGTCGGCTACGACGTGGCCGAGCTGGCACCCAGGAAGTGGAACCCCGACGGCAACAAGCGCATAGTGCACATCGACTTCGACCCCGCCGAGGTCTACAGCCACTACGTGCCCGACGTGGAGGTCGTCGGCGACATCTCGGGAGCCCTGTGGGAGGTGAACCAGCGTCTCGAGAAGCAGCACAAGCACTTCGACACCGAGTGGTTCGAGGATGCGCGCCAGCACATCCTGGACGACATCAAGAGCTGGGACCTGGAGGAGGGCAAGGCCTTCACGGTGCCCGGCGTCCTCAATGTCATCCGGGATGTCCTCGGCGACGACGGCCTCCTCATCAGCGACGTGGGCGCCCACAAGATATGGATCGCCCGGAACTACCCCACGTACCGACCCAACGGATGCATAATAAGCAACGGGCTGGCCAGCATGGGCATCTCGCTGCCGGGCGGCATCGCCGCCTCCCTGGTGGACCCCGAGCGCCAGGTGGTGGCGGCCATGGGCGACGGGGGCTTCCTCATGAACTCCCAGGAACTGGAGACGGCCAAGCGCATGGATGTCGGCTTCACCGCCCTGGTGTTCAACGACAACAACTACGGGCTCATCAAGTGGAACCAGGAGTCCCACCGGGGCGCATCGGTCGGGGTCGAGCTGGGCAATCCAGACATCCGGGCGTACGCCGAGACCTTCGGCGTCAAGGGGTACCGCCCCGAGAGCCTGTCCGAGCTGGGGGAGACGCTGCGCGAGACCCTGGGGTCGGGGGAGCTCGCTGTGGTCGAGGTGCCAGTGGACAACAGCGTCAACAGCGAGCTCCGGGTCAGCCTCGAGGCCCACGGGAGGCGATGAGGATGATAAGGTCGACGAATCCGACCACCGGCGAGGTGATCGAGGAGTACGACGAGATGTCCGACGGGACGGTGGACGACCTGGTGAGGCGGGCCCACGAGGCCCACCTGGAATGGAGACATGTCCCCCTGGGCGAGAGGGCGGAGCTGCTGCACGAGGCGGCCAGTGTCCTCCGGTCCCGGACCGACGACTACGCCCGCCTGATGGCCCTGGAGATGGGCAAGCCCGTGGTGGACGGCAGGGGCGAGGTGGAGAAGTGCGCCTGGACCTTCGACTTCTACGCCGACAACGGCGCCGCCTTCCTCGAGCCTGAGGTCGTCGAGACCGACGCGATGAGGAGCTACGTGACCTTCCAGCCCCTGGGCGTGGTCCTCGCCGTCATGCCCTGGAACTTCCCCTTCTGGCAGGTGATGAGGTTCGTCGCCCCCGCCCTCATGGCCGGCAACGCCGGCGTCCTCAAGCACGCGTCCAACGTCCCCGGCAGCGCCCTGGCCATCGAGGAGGTGGTCCGCGACGCGGGCTTCCCCCGGGACCTCTTCCGCACGTTGCTCATCGGGAGCAGGAAGGTGGACCGGGTCATCGAGGACCCCCACATCAAGGCCGTGACCCTCACCGGCAGCGCACCGGCGGGCAGGGCGGTGGCGGGCAAGGCCGGCCAGATGCTCAAGAGGACCGTCCTCGAGCTGGGCGGTTCCGACCCCTACGTCGTCCTGGAGGACGCTGACCTGGAGGGGACCGTCGCCACCTGTGTCGCCAGCCGCCTCATCAACGGCGGCCAGAGCTGCATCGCGGCCAAGCGGTTCGTGGTCGTGGAGCCCCTCATCGAGCGGTTCGAGGAGCTGTACGTGGAGAAGATGCGGCAGGCCTTGATGGGCGACCCCCTGGACGAGGCCACCACCATGGGGCCAATGGCCCGCCACGACCTGCGGGACGAGCTCCACGACCAGGTCCAGCGGACGGTGGGCCAGGGCGCCCGACTGCTCCTGGGAGGAGAGGTCCCGGAGGGGCCCGGGGCCTTCTATCCCGCCACTGTCCTCACAGGCGTCAGGAAGGGGATGGCCGCGTACGGGGAGGAGCTCTTCGGCCCCGTCGCCACCATCATCGCCGCGAAGGACGAGGATGACGCGGTGCGGATCGCCAACGACACCGAGTT
>JAUVRF010000560.1 GCA_030597775.1 Methanobacteriota archaeon
GATGTGGACGGTGAGCAGGTCCACGGGGTTCCCGTCCCCGTCCTTCACGGCGATGATTATGCCGGTGGCGCCACCCTCGGTCAAATAGTTGTCGGCGATGTCCATCGTGATGCGCTTGCCGATATAGAAGCCTGCACCGTACGGCGCCATGGCGGAGGCGAGCAGCATCAGGAGGACGATCATCGGTACGATGTTCTTCCGAACTTCAGACAAATCCAACCCTCCCCTTGTCAGACCACACCTACTAGCTGGTTGTGGAGATAAGTGTTTCGTGCCCTTTAGGAAGATCAGGAGGATCTAGGACGGCCTATATAAAGGGAGATCGGGCCAGTCAGATCAGTGGGATGCACACCCCGTAGGGGATGTCTTCAGGCCAAAGGGCCAGACAGGATGCGGATCACTATGGACAACTATCCGAATCTAGACCGTCGCGCTCAGCTCTGCTGGTTAAGGGCAACAGCCCGGAGGACACCCTGGGTGGGCCCCATGCAGGAGCCCACGGTGGTGCGAACGAGGCCGGAGCCTACTGGACGGGACTCTCGATCAGACGGCTCATCACCGCTTGGGCGTCGACGATGGGAGTTATCTCGGCGCGGGCGATCTTCAGCGTGGGGTCCATCATCTTGGAGATGCTCTCGGCACTGTCCGACTCGACCACCATGTACATGGTGTGGGCGATGTTGTTGGAGTAGAGGCTGTGGACCGTCACACCAAGCTCTTCGGCAATGGTCAGCATCTGACCGAAGGTGGCCTTGATCTTCTCGGGGTCGTCGGATGGGCAGGTCTCGGGGGTATGCACGTGGGTCACGTGGAACAACATATTACTTCCTCGGTCAGGAATTGGTCTGTAGTAATTAGCCTTAACCCCATAAACAGAATATAAAACAATCTACACCGCAATATTCATCGTGATTATTAATAACTAATTCAATTAATGTTATTAACTCCATCGATGTCCACCTTCTGCCTGCGCGGCCTCACCCACCACCACCACCACCACCCCCCCTCCCCTCCCGCAACCCCGGGAACCCCCGGACCTCCACCTCGGTCCACGTGAGCAGCATCTCAACAGCCGCTCCAGCCCCCCGGCCAGGTCGCACGGGGACCCGTCCCATCCTCTTCCGGGGCATCTGGTGAAGAAGGGTGGGATCTCCGATGGGACCCTGGACCACCGGGCAGATCGGCAGAATGGAAAGTATTAATGCTCGAATTCCCTTGAATGACCCGTGGTCCCATGCTGGAGAACCCCACGATAAGGGTTGAGAACGTCGTAGCGACCTCGACCATCGGCACGGAGCTCAACCTCAACAATATCGTCCTCGCCCTCGAGGGGGCCGAGTACAATCCCGAGAAGTTCCCGGGCATAGTCTACAGGTTGAAGGACCCCAAGACCACCACCCTCATCTTCCGTTCCGGCAAGGTCGTATGCACCGGGGCCAAGAGCGACGTCGCCGTCAAGAAGGCCATCAACACCGTGGTGGCGAACCTGGCCGACGCGGGCTTCGAGGTCATGAAGGACCCCGAGGTGACGGTCCAGAACATGGTCGCCACCGCCGACCTCAAGGCGAGGCTCAACCTCACCACCATCGCCCTCTCCCTCGGGATGGAGAACGTCGAGTACGAGCCCGATCAGTTCCCCGGCCTGGTGTACAGGCTAGACGACCCCAAGGTCGTGGCACTGCTGTTCACATCGGGCAAGGTCGTCTGCACCGGTGCGAAGAAGAGGGAGGACATCGTCCTCGCCGTGGAGAGGATCCAGACCGAGCTCTCGAACGCCGGCCTCATGTGAGGCGGACCCGGACGGGTCCGCAGGACGCTGAACTCCTCCTCGACCCACTCACTCCAGCCACGTCA
>JAUVRF010000503.1 GCA_030597775.1 Methanobacteriota archaeon
AGAGGGGCCCGCCGACCGACCTTTCCATCGGCCCCGTCACCGACGGCACCCGCGCGCTCGTTGACAGTTTGACCAACTGGCTGGACGAGGCCTTCCCCGGATCGGATGACGGTGGAACGACCGGTGATGCTTGACCTAGCTCGACATCGACAGGTTCCGGAACGAGCAGATACGGGGGCGGGGACGCCATGACGTGACGCCTTCCGCGGAAGGTTTAATATCCAATCTCACCCTCATGACGCCTCGCCGGAGGAACGTGGATGAAGGAGATCGTGTGCCTGGAGGAGGACCCTGAATGCCTGACCGGCTTCACCGAGGGAGGCGTCCTCGAGGAACTGGTCGGGGCCATCAAGCGTGGAGCCCTCGTCGTCTACCCGACGGAGACCCTCTACGGGCTCGGCGGGGACCCGTTCAACAAGGAGGTCATCGAAAAGGTATACAGCCTCAAGCGCAGGCCCAGGGAGAAGGGTCTGGCAGTGGCCACCTCTTCCATCGACGACTTCGAGCTGGTGGCCGAGGTGCCAGACCATCTGTGGGACTTCATCGCGAACATGGAGGCCGTCAGCGTCGCGTTCCTGTTGCCACGGCGAGCCGAGGTTCCCAAGGAGCTGACCGGAGGTGAGGATACCATCGTGGTCCGTGTGGTCTACCATCCCCTGGCCATAGCCCTGGCCGATGCGGGAGGACCCATCATATCCACGTCGGCGAACCTGCACGGACACGAACCTCCGCGGACCATGGAGGAGGCGAGGGACCAACTGGGCGATGCCGTGGACTACTACATCGATTACGGCGAGTCGCCAGTGCAGTCACCCTCGACCATAATCGAACCCCTGCCAGGAGGAGAGTTCCGTATCCTCAGGGAGGGGGTCGTGACCACCTCCTGGTTGGAGGATATGCTTGCCCGAACCAACGACGGCTAGGTCCGAGGGAGGTAGAGAGATGGACGAGGAGACCATCACCAAGTTCCGTCGGGCGGGCAAGGCCGCCGCTGCCGGTCTCAGGTTCGGCCTGGGCCTGATACGGGAGGGGGCCTCCATCCTCGAGGTGGCGGACCTCTCGGAGCGTCATATCCTGGACCAGGGTGAGGACGTGGGGCTCGCCTTCCCGTGCAACATCGCCATCGACGACGTGGCAGCCCACTTCACTCCCCTCTCCAACGATGGCGACCTCACCTTCACCCGAGGCCAACTGGTGAAATTGGACTGCGGCGCCCACGTCGACGGCTATATCGGCGATACCGCGGTGACCATCGAGGTGGGGACACAGAACTACGGCGACCTGATCCGTGCCTCCCGGGAGGCCCTCGAGGTGGCCCTGGACATGATGGCGCCCCGGGTGAGGCTCAACAACGTCGGCGAGGCCGTCTCCAACGTCATCAAGGGCTACGGGTTCGCCCCCATCGAGAACCTCACCGGCCACTCACTGGGGCAGTACAACCTCCACGCAGGCCTCTCGGTGCCCAACGTCCCCGACCCGCGGGCCGGCGTGGTCCGGGCGGGGACCGCCATCGCCATCGAGCCCTTCGCCACCGACGGTCTGGGCCGTGTGGACGGGAAGCGCCCGTCCCACATCTTCAGGTTCCAGCGGGGAGGACGTGGCAGGGGCGATGCGGCCAGGCTGCTGGGGGAGATCGACCGCAGGTTCTCCGGCATGCCCTTCGCGGAGCGGTGGTGCGCGCCCGTCTCGAAGAGGGCCCAGCCCCACCGGCGTCAGCTCCTGAGGGCGGGCGGCATCACCGAGTATCCCATCCTGGCCGAGGTCGGCAACGGCATTGTCAGCCAGGCGGAGCACACCGTGCTGGTGCTGGATAGCGGGAACGAGATAACCACACTTCGATAGGACATAGTGGTCTTGATACGGACCTGTCCGGGGACTCATTGACGCGCAACGGCCCCGGGGGTCGCGCCCTTCTTAGCCGCTTCATCCGGACCCTTACCCGTCTGGGCCCTTCTCTTCCGGGGATTGTAGAGGAGCAGTCCGGCCATCATGACCATCATCATGATGATTATCGCTGCCCAGTCCATGTAGTCGGCGAACCACTCGGCCCTGGACCGTTCGACCGTGAGCTTCAGGTCGTTGGTGATGGGCGTGGGGTCACTTGCTGCCTGGACCTCGATACGGACATTGATG
>JAUVRF010000161.1 GCA_030597775.1 Methanobacteriota archaeon
CGCGACCAGGGGGGCCGCGCCCGTGCCCGTGCCGCCGCCGAGGCCACAGGTGATGAAAATGATGTCGGCGTGTTTGACCACCTGCTCCAGCTGGTCCTTTGCCTCGTTGGCAGCGGTGCGACCCACCTGGGGCGCGCCACCGGCCCCTAGACCTCGGGTGGTCTTGAGGCCCAGGAGGATCTTCCTGTTCGAATGGACGCTCTTGAGATGGATCGCATCGGTGTTGCACGCGACCAGCTCTGCCCCCCGGATACCTTCCTCCATCAGCCGGCTGATGGTGTTGCTACCCCCGCCCCCGCAACCAATGACCTTGATCGTGAGGGTAAGGTCCTGCAAGAGCTTCTCCAGCTCCGCGTCGTCGACCGATAGCACATCCTCCTCTACGGGGGGTTGGTCGGCCTTCTCTTCGTACTTCTTCAGTGCCGCCTCGATGATGGACTTCAAGCGCAATCCTCCTGTAAGGAGGGTCCACACCGTTGCCTCATCCGTCCTCCAGCCATGGCTCCGAGTGCTTGGATGTCGGCTGAGGCCGAGTGCATCCCCATCCAGCTCTTATATGCCAAGCTGCGTATTTATAACTTATGTGCGGCCAGTCTTCCTGCTCTGTCGGTCGCGATTCCTCATTCCGACCGGGACCTCATGAAAATCACGGCGAAAAGGGCCGCGACGGCCCCGCCCACGACGACGGCGAGGATCCAATACGGGAATTCGGTATCCTCGCCCCCACCGTCCGGAACCTTCACTTCCCTGATGACGTACACGGTCTCGGTGTTCAAGTTGCCTGCCCTGTCCCTGACGTAGATCACCAGGGCGTTCTCGCCCACGTCGGACAAGGGTACCTCGGGGAAGGTCACCTCGCCATGGGCAGGCTGGATCTGCTCGTCCTGGTCGTTCACCCAGATGGTGGCACCCTCCTCGGACCGGACCTTGACCAGTATCCAGGCCTGTTTGACCATGGTCCCGTTCTCGGGGAGCAGGATGGTTATCTCAGGCGGCTCGACGTCGTAGAAGAAGTCGATGATCTCGACCGAGTTCCTGTTGCCAGCCTCGTCGTAGGCGTCCACGATCATGTCGTTCTCGCCCAGGTCCAGGTCAATGTCCACGCTCCAATCGCCCTGATCGTCGGCAAACGTCTCGCCGGCCAATATGATGTTAATGGTCACCACCACCCGGGCTCCCGGTTCTGTGGTGCCGAAGACCCTTATCAGGGAATTGTTGACGTACGGGAAGTCCCTGTAGTCCGGATCGGTGTTCACAGTGAGGTCTGGAGGCGTCCTGTCCACGAACAATGTGTAGTAATGGGTTGCCTCGTTCCCGGCACCGTCCACCAGATGGAAGGGCGTCACCTGCTCGCCCTCGTCGTCACCCAGTGAGATGAAGCCCGCGAATGAACCGTCGGGCTGGACTTCCAGGGGTTCGCCGTCCACGGTGAGGGTGGTCCCTGGCTCGGTCTCGCCGATGACGAGCAGCGAGTACTCCCTCGTCACCGAGCCATCTGGTGGGTCGATGCTGATTATCAGAGGGGGTATCGTGTCCACGGTAACGGTCCTCGGGACCTTGATCGTGTTGCCCACCAGGTCCACGGCCACGAAGACCAGTGCCAGCTTGCCCTCGGGAAGGTTGACGAGGACCTGCCACGGGTCCTCTATGGGCAGGGGCTTGGATGTGCCGCCGTCCACTGTGTAATAGAAGTTGGAGATGCCCGAATGGAGGTCGCTGAGGCGGCCCCGGAACTCCACCTCGGAGGTGTTGTAGAGGGAGTCCGGGGCAGGGGCGAGGACCGTGAGGTCCGGGGGCTCGTCGTCCACGAACTCGATCTCGATCACCTCGTTCGGCCCGATCCTGAGATCATCCAGCTCCTCGAAGTTGAAGCCGGAGGATGCCTCGGCATGGAAGGGATTCCTGGGTATCGGAGGTTGGCCATTGTGCTGCTCGAAGACCAGGACCATCCTGGTCGGCGAGGTGCCATCGGATCCCGTCACCTGCTGGTACGCCTTCTCGCCCTTGGAATCCGTGAGCTCGACGCTGGCGCCCTCCACTGGATAGTACATACCGGCGTATACCACGTGGAAATGGACCGAGTTCTTCACCAGCAGATGGCTGTTGAGGTCCGTCTCCGTTTGGCCAGATAGGCCCCCGACGGTGCAATCGATGAAGCGCAGGTCGGACCCGTACACCGCCTTGCCCTGTTTGGAAAGGCTGACTATCGTGCTGTTTCCCACGACGACCCAGGAGTTGGCCTCCGATGAGACCTCCGTACCCATGCCTCCCACGAAGATGTCCTCGGCTATCAGATTGGATGCCACCGCACGCACGCCGTACATGTTGTCGTTGAACGAGCCAGAACGCAGGAATGCGGCCGTGCAGCTGGTGTAGAGCATCCCCATGATGTTGGCCTCGAACGTGTTGAACGAGGTGAGGCTCGAGGCGCTGCCCTTGACCTCGATGCCGACGTTGTTGTTCTCGAAGGTGTTGTTGGCGATGATCGGGGCGGCTCCAGACATGATGATGATGCCCCTGTTGCAGTCCGAGAACGTACTACCCACGACGTAGGCACCGTTTGTCTCCAGTGCAAGGCCCTTCTCCCTGTCCACACCCCCGATGAGGCCCAGGTCCATCACTGTGCTGGCCTGCAGGGACAGGCGTCCCGAATCCTTGACGTAGAACGTCCATGCCTCCGCCTGTTCCCCCGGTTCGAGGAAACCGGCCTCCAGGATGCAGGACTGGATTATCAGGTATCCCCCTGGCTGGACGGTTATCCCGTACTGGCCAGGGGTCTCTGACATGAACTTGAACTTGCACCTCAGGAAAGATATCTGGCCCGTTCCGGTGATGGTGAGATTGGCCCTCATTATGTAGTCGGTATCGACCGTCCCAGGCTCGGTGGTGTTCACGATCCAGTCGGTATCTACGACCTCCTGGGCGGCCTCGACGTCCCCAGAGAGGGCTATCACTACCGTGAGAATGGCGAGCAGGGCCATCCCGAGCAACAGCAGGAATGGACGAAACGGTGGCATCGAGGGGTCCTCCAGACGTGACTCGCTAAGCTGTCACACATTTTTAAATTTTCCTGAACGTGATACGACTGGTCTCAGGTTTTTTCTCTTGAGTGAAAATCAGGCCCGACTATTGAAACGGCGAGTATATAAGTGAATGTAATTATCAAAAAAGCGGTAAGATTAGATGTTAACCGGTCTTGTGGTAGGTTTGTTCAATGATCCGACGCGGTTAAAGATCCTGAGCGTCACCAGCAAGGAGCCTAAGAGCGCCAGGGATATTGCCCAGCTCTTCTCGATACCCCTTGGCAGGTGCTATCGCAAGATCAAGAAGCTCGAGGAGGACGGCCTACTGGCCGTTGTCGATCGGGAACCCACCGAGGACGGCAAGAAGCAGAACGTCTATCTCTCCCAGCTCAAGATGGTGTCCATAACCTACGAGATCGGCCGCCTGACCATAAAGGCCGTCATCAACGGCCAGGCACCTTTAGAGTTCATCGAGGAGCTGGACCAGTACCTCTATCCGGAGGAGAACCCGAGCTACGAGGGTTACGTTCTCAACTGAGGACGGCCATTCAGGTCCCTTTTACATTCGACCAGTAGACCTTGGTCCGCGCTCTCCCGTTGTCCACCGCTGACCAGCAGACTACTCCACGAAGCCGCAGGTGTCGCACCATAGCCTGCCGTGGGCCGCCTCGATGGCCTTCTTGCCACACTTGGAACAGATCAGGACGCCGGGTGCGCGGGTCTTCTTGAGCTCGGGCGCGGGGGTGGCGTAGGGACCGACCTTCGCGGTCTCCACCACGACCTCCTTCGCCTCTATCAGCTGAGGAGCCTCGCCCATGATCGTGCCGGTGGTGGTGGCATCTGCCCCTGCCACGCCCTTCACGGTGGCTCCGCCAGGGGCCGCGACTGGCTTGAACTCGGGGGATTTCTTGGCGTACACGCTGTCGGTCCGCAGGTACATCTCCTCGTAGGTCGGGGGTTTCTCGACGGGCTTGGTCTTCTTGAAGCTTAGGGGACGCAGCCTGCGTTTGGTCCGGGCCAGGATCTCCCGCCTTCGGTCCATGAGCTGGATGTAGCTGAAGGCCAGGACTGTGAAGATGACCACCAGGACCACGATTATGCCCAGGTAGGCCCAGTTGAACGTTGAGGTACCGGTCCCTCCGTTCTCATCGGGGGTGGTGCGGACCACGTTGACCTTCCAGAAATGCCTCACCGGAGCGGTGATGCCGTCCATTACCTCGACCTCCACCTTGTACATGCCCTCGGAACCGGGCTCCGGATAGAAGATGAACTCGTTGAAGGTCTCGCCCTCCTGGAGCTCGCCGTTGACCTCCCAAGCGTAGACCAGGATGTCATCGTTGGGATCGTCCGCCGAGACCTCGAAGGGCACCGAAATACCCTCGTACCAGGTGAACTCGTCATCCGGAGGCGAACGGGTCCTTATGACGGGTGGTGCCTGGGGCAGCTTCTCCGTGGTGAAGGTTATCGACATCTCGGTCTCCAGGAGGTTCCCGGCCAGGTCCTTGGCCTGATTCTTGACTATCACGGTGTAGAGGGTCTGGTACTCCAGAGGTTGGTCGGGCTTGACCACCAGGGTGTAGTCGTCCGCGTTGTACTGTGGAGTGGTCGGGACCTCTTCGAAGTCGGGGTCCTGTATCACGATCGCCCCGGCCAGGGATGTGCTGTTCATGGGCTCGGAGAACTTGACGGAGACCTTCGTGGTCCGGTTCACGAACTGGTCCCCGTCCAGGGGATCGATCTCCACCACGCGGGGCGGGATCTGCTCGAGCTGGACGGTGAAGGTGAACACGTAGTCGTTCACCATCGAGTTCCCAGCCAGGTCCCTCACCGTCTGAAGGACGGTGACCCTGTAGGTCTCGCCGTACCCATAGCTGAACAGGGGATTGAAGGTGACGGCCATCCCTCCGACGGCCGCGGTGGTGTTGCCGATGACGGGATTCTCAAGGGTGTCATGCACGACCATGCTGGTCTGGAGGGAGGGTATGTCCATCTCCTCGCTGAAGACCACCCGGATGGTGGCGTTGATGGTAACGTCGGCCTGGCTGGCGGTGGGGTTCGTCGCCACGACGGATGGGGGGGTCCTCTCCTTCGTGGTGCTGAAGGTCCAGGGGTCTACTTCTATGATGGGGTTCCCGGCAAGGTCTTGGATGAAGGATGAGACCGTGACGATGTAGCTCGTGCTGAACTTCAGGGGCTCGCGGGGGGTCACGATGGCCCTGAAC
>JAUVRF010000559.1 GCA_030597775.1 Methanobacteriota archaeon
CGACTACATGGAATGGCGTGGCGCCTGGCAGGGGATGGTCTTCGTGTTCGGGATCATGGCCCTGATCCTTGCCAACGTGTGGGTCTCGCGAAGGCGGAAACGCACCCCGATCCCCTAACGGATGCTAACACGGGTCTCGCTGTTGACCTGGTCCACGACCTCCGCGATCTCGAAGGGGAAGAACTCCGGGTCGAACCGGGTGTAGTACTCGATTATCTCCCGACGGTCCATGCTGTACCGCTGGCCCATGAACATTATGGAGGCGACCATGTGAAGACGGCGGCGGTCCTCCATCAGGCGGTCGATGAACGCCTTGAGGCTCACAAGCTGCTCCTCGGCCTCCGGGCGCAGGTTCAGCTGACGGGTCCTGCGTTCGAACGTCCCTCGGCGTTGCTGCAGCTGGACGATGTCCGGCACCAGCTCGTTGCAGAAGGGACCCTTGAGGGAGTACGTGAACCGGTAGTCCAGGGGGAGTCCCCAGGCCTGTGATATGTAGACCATGTCCTGAAGCGTCCTGCGGCTCAGGGCATCGCCTGCCAGGAGTGACGCCTCCAGACGTGACAGGACGATGTACAACAGGTCGAGACGGTCTATGTCCATGGGACCACCAGGCACAAAGGACGGGCGATTATATCAACGTTTTCGAACCCGATGGGGAGGGCTCACTTGCCCTTGGACTTGCCCTTCCCCTTCGCGGCCTTCTTTGCCTTGACCTCGGTGGGCACGAGACGCTCGAGCTCGTCGTTCTCGATCAGCTTCATGAGCTGCTCCTTCAAGATGAACTTCTGGACCTTGCCACGGCCTGAGTAGGGCAGGTCGTGACCGATGACGACGTACCTGGGGACCTTGGCGGAGGCGATGGTGCCATACCCGTGGTCCACCACTTCCTGGGGTGTGAGCTTGTGTCCAGGGTTGACGAGGATCGCGGCGGCTGGGACCTCACCCGCGTCCTTGTCGTCCACACCCACGATGGAGATGTCCATGATGGCAGGATGTTCTATGTAGAAGGCCTCCACCTCCGGTGGATACACGTTGATGCCGCTGACTATGAGCATGTCCTTCTTCCGGCCCACGATGTAGTAGAACCCCTCCTCGTCCATCATGCCCAGGTCGCCGGTGTATAGCCAGCCCTTGTTGTCGATGGTCGTGTCCGTGGCATCGGGGTTCTTGAAGTATCCCTTCATGATGTTGACCCCGCGGGCCACGATCTCGCCCACCTCACCCTGGGGGACCTCCTTGTCATTCTCGTCCATGATGTGGGCCTCGAGGCCTGGCAGGGGGCGGCCCACGGTGGTGAGGCGCTTCTCCAGGGGGTCGTCGAGGCGGTTGGCGGTGATGATGGGCCCGGCCTCGGTCTCGCCGTAGGCGTTGGACAGGTTGCACCCCATCTTCGCCATCACGTCCTCCATCACCTCCCGGGGGCAGGGTGCGCCGGCAACGATGCCGGTGCGCAGGGTGTCGGTATCGTAGTCCCGGTGCTCGAGCACGTTCAGCATGCGGATGAACATGGTGGGGACACCGTGGCAGATGGTGATACCCTCCTGTTCGATGATCTGCAGGGACTCCTCCGGGTCGAACCCGATGGTGGGCACCATCGTGGCGGCGTTGACGGCGGCCAGGGTGATGCCCAGGATTGAGCCGAAGGCATGGGAGAAGGGCACTGGTATGAGGATGCGATCGTCCCTGGTGATGCGAAGGACCAGGTCGACCTCGATGGCGTTCGATGTGATGTTCCGATGTGTGAGCATCGCGCCCTTGGGTTTTCCCGTGGTGCCCGAGGTGTAGAGGATGAAGGCCACGTCGTCCACGCCCTTCTCCCTGATTGCCTCCTGGAACATGATGGAATCCTTCCAGTCCC
>JAUVRF010000084.1 GCA_030597775.1 Methanobacteriota archaeon
CGGGGCCGTGCTGGCCACCCATTTCAGCCTCTGGATCGCATCCCTGGAGCACACCTCCGTGGCCTCCTCGGTGCTGCTGGTCACGTCCCACCCACTGCTCGTGGGCGTCGTGGGCCACTTCTTCTTGGGCGAGAGGCTCTCCCGGCTCAATGTGCTGGGCATCACCATCGGGCTCTTCGGCCTGGTGATACTCACACGGGGCGACGCGGCGTCGGGCTCGGACACCCTCTACGGGGACATCCTGGCGTTCCTGGGTGGAGTGGCCGCTGGGGTCTACATCCTTGCCGGCCGCAGCACTCGCAAGCGCATACCCCTGGTCGTCTACGCCTTCGTCGTCTACTCCTCCTGTGCCATCTTCCTGCTCATCGCGGTGATCATGACCAGCACCGAGCTGTTCACCCTTCCGGCGGACCAGTGGGCGCTGTTCCTGCTGATGGCGATCGGACCCTCGATCCTGGGCCACACGATGTACAACTGGACCCTCAGGTACGTCCCCGCATCGGTCGTGTCCGTATCCCTCCTGGGAGAGCCCGTGGGGTCGACCGCCCTGGCCTTCCTCCTGCTCAGCGAGTCCCCGCCGGAGACCGCGGTCATCGGTGGGGTCATCATCCTGTTCGGCATCATCCTCGCCTCGTGGGGCGTGGGCTCTCGGCAGGCGGAGATGACAGCAGCTGTCACTTGAGTATCCAGGGCGCCCTCTCGCACTTTTTGGGGAGGACCCTGAACGATGAAGGCGGACCTCCCGGCTCGAGCCAGCCCCATTCGTCCAGGTCGGAGAGGAGCCGGGCCACCCTCCCGGTGTCGATCCCGAGGTGGTGAGCGAGCTCCTCTCCCGTCAGAGGCCTCCCGGCCTGGGCCAGTCCCCTTAACGTCCGAACATGCTCGCCCAGGTCCTCGTGTCCCCGGGACCTGAGGGCCTCCAGCATCTGCGTGTGATCCTCAGAGAGGCCGAACCTCCGGGCGCCCTTGAGCATCTGGTCCACGTATACCTCGGACGGCGCCATGGGCCGACCCTTCGAGATCACCTCGTAGGTCCATGTCACAAGATGCTTTCCCGAGTCGAGACCGACCACCTCGACCTCCACCCTCCGGTAGCCCTTCTCCCACAGGTCCATCTCGGCGATGGCGCCCTCCAGTTGGTACAGGACGCCCTCCACGGTCCCATCGGGATCGGGAACGATGTCCGCAGCGCCTCCCAGCCACCGGCCTCGGGCGTCGAAGTCGAAGACCAGGCGGTGACCGGCGAGAGAGGCGCCCTCGGCCCCGTCCCAGGCCAGTCCCCTGTGGTCCATCTGTTCCGGGTCCATGTTGGACCCGTAGGCGAAGTATCGGTCCCGTTCATTTGACAAGGGTCATACCCTCAGGTCGTCATCCTTCAGTACCTATTGTACCTGTTCCGACGTCGTTTGGCGCCGACGGCAGCGAAAATAATGGCGGACAGGACGAAGGCGACGAGCGCATAGACCCAGTTGCCGTCGGTGACAAAGAAGACGATGACCGCCACCACTATCGAGGGGAAGAAGGCGAAGAGGACCTTGAAGAACAACCAGAGGACCAGGAATATGACGACGATCACGACTATGACGGCAACGCATGCCGTGATCCCGAGACTTGCTATGTCGAGGGCCATCTATCGCATGACGGCTATGAAGGCCTAAGAACCTTTTCCTCGACCGCCCCCGGTCGGAGGTGTTCACAGCCCCGCACAGGACTGCTGGTAGAACCGGTACATCGTGTAGATGCCCACACTCGCCACACCTATGGCGCCCGCGAGGCGCAGCCACCTGCCCTTCTCAACGAAGGTGGCCATCGCGTTGCCGGACATCATGCCGATGAGGGGGTAGATCGCCGAGGTGAGGGCGAAGGCCAGGGCCATGAGGACCACCGTGGTGGGCGGGCTCGCTATCAGGAGGGGCGTGATGATGAGGACCTTGAGGCAGGGCATTGCGCCCCTGAAGGCCCCGAGGGCCACCCCGGAGGCCATGGGGTTCTTCCCCGAAAGCCGCTGGACAAGTCCCAGTGGCATGTGCTTGCACACGGACACTCCCCCCGCGTCGTGGCCGCTGCAGCTGTCACAGTTCCCGGGACAGCCCGCCGTTCCATCGGGGGTGCCACCGTCGGCCGCCACTCCGGTCTCCGGGGCACATCCGCCGAAGAGGTTGGGACGATAGGCGGACCACGCCAGAAGGATCGCCACGGCGATGGTGGAGACGGCGAAGAAGATGACGAGCCACTCCTTGGAGGGGAGCAGGCTCGTGCCCAGGATGCCGATGACCATGAGCAGCGCCAGGACGCCCAGGGTCCTTCCGACCAGGAACCCCCAGCTCAATCGCCGGTCGACGGCTGCGATCGAGGCACCCATGAAGAGGCAGAGCCAGGCATCGCTGAGGGCAAGGCCCACCAGTGCGGCGACGGCTACCTCCTGCCACATCATCCATCACATCCATCGTCGTTCGGCCCGCGCTACGCCATCAGGACACCGCCGTTCACGTGGACGACGGCACCTGTCATGTAAGATGCATCCTCAGAGACCAGCAAGGCAACCGCAGCCGCCACGTCCTCGGGCTCGCCTATCCGCCGGACCGGGACACCTTGGGCCCGGCGTTCAAGCTCCTCCTCGCTGTAGGGGTCAAGGATGGCGGTCCTGGTAATCCCCGGGGCCACGCAGTTCACCCGGACCCGGTGCGGGGCCAGTTCCAGGGCGAAGGCCCGGGTCAGGCCCTCGATGGCCGTCTTGGACGAGGCGTAGTGGGCGCCGTGGGCGGAGCCCAGCCTGGCCAGCTGAGATGACAGCAGGACAGCAGAGCCGTTGTCACTGGCCTTGAGGTGCGGCACCGCCGCCCTCACCACGTGGAACGTGCCCGAGAGGTTCACCGAGAGGGTCCTCGCCCATCGTTCCGGGGGAAGCTCGTCCAGGTGCGCCCGGTCGTACACGCCGGCGTTGGCCACCACGGCATCCAGGCCGTCCAGGGCCTCCGCGGCCTCAGACACCAGGTCCTCGCACTCGTCCACCTGGCCCAGATCTGCGGAGAGGACGGTGGCCCAGCCGCCCGCCTTCTCCACCTCGATGGCCACCTTGTCCGCCTCCACCTCGTCCGAGTTGAAGTGAAGGGCCACGGCCCAGCCCTCCCGGGCCAGGCGCACGGCGCAGGCGGCACCGATGCCACGGGAGGCACCAGTGACCAGAACCTTGGGTCTCACAGCTCGTTGATGGAGGGTCCCGTTGAAAAAGGTTTGCGGCCGGTTTTCACCGATCGTCGCTGGAAGTGGCCTCGATGGGCTCCGGTGCGGGATGGGCCCAGAAGGCGTCCTTGACCGAGAACCCAAGGCACAGGATGGCGAGCACTCCCCAGACGATCCAGGAGATCATGAGGAACACCAACCCGATGCCCGACAGGGATGACGCGAGGGCGGTGGCGGTGTAGACCGCGAACAGCTGGAGGGCCAACCTACGATCGATGTGGGGTCTCCAGCCCTGGCCGGGGACCGTGTTCCTTCCCACGTCCATGGTCACCTTGAGGACGATGATCAGCACGGCGTAGATGAGGACGATGGCCAGTTGCGGACCCAGGCCTGGAAGGTTCTCAGGACGCAGGAGGATGCCCGTGATGATGTAGTACACCGCCAGGGCTCCCACCAGGCCCCAGAGCTCCCTTCCACGGGGAAGGAGCGACCCCATCGTGTAACGCCCCTCCGTCTCCCTCATGAACACGAGGAACAGCATGCCGATCACGAGGAGGGCGATGAGGTTGGCCAGCACCGCGGTCAGCGGGTCGACCTGACCCCCCATGACGAGGCCAGCCCAGATGGCCAGGACGAAGAGGACCCTACGCTCCCCCTGCCCGAGCCAACGCTGCACGATGGCGGGCATGGCCTCCATGATGCGGGAGTTGGAGGTCAACAGCACGGCCACCGCAAGGGGGACGATGAAGGCCATGAAGGGATGCCAGAAGAAGGAGATGACGCCCAGCTCGACGATGGCGACCCCGGCCACCCGGAAGACCTCATCGTTCCACGGAGGGGTCCAGAGCACCTTGGTGATGTAGGCCTCGTACATCCCGAAGATGCAGCCGGCGATGAACAGGGTCGAGAACCTGGGCCTGCCCATCCTGAAGATGATAGAGGCCAGGATGAGCGTGTGGAGGGTGTAAAGGGGCCAGACCCCGATGAGGCCCCACGGCGTGGTGAAGGGGTAGGGGTAGGACCCGGATATCACCTCGGCGAAGAAGGTGGACAGGCAACCCAGGATGATGCAGAAGAGGACCCGGTGTCGGCGGGTCGGTCCGGAAACTGCGTTCACCTCGATGGCCTGGTCCTCCATGGGGCACACCCTGGACCAGGGAACGAGCTGCCCGGTCATCGATAAAGTGAATCATCAGGTTCCCAAGGATGATTATCCCCATCCCTTGGGACCTCAGGCCCAGGCCTCGTCGTCGGCGTCCTCGTCGTCCGCATCCCCCGCGAGCTGTCGCTTGACCCAGAGGTAAGTGAAGACGCCGGCGATGAGGGTCCCGACCACCAGGAGGAACCAGCCGAACCTCTCCATGGCGGGGTCCTCGGGGTTCACGATGATGAACGCGACCCCCAGGATGGCAAGGATTATACTGGTCACGATGACTCTTATCAGGGTCCTCATCTCCGATGGACAGGGTCTGCATCGGGACAGGGATGGCAATAGATAGAGTTTCCGGCAACGGGCCCTGCAAAGGAGGGCCTCACGGTAGTGGCCAGTATCATAAACTTTATCTAAGGTGAGGCCATCAATGCTCCCCGATGGTGGTTATACCATGAGACGACCCCTTGTGAAGACCCTAGCACTACTATTGGCCATGAGCCTGGCCATTCCACTGCCCGCCGCCCTCGGCGCTCCAGCGCCCCAGGAGGACGGGATCTCGTCCGACGGCGGTCCTGCTCCCATGATCGACATAATCGACCATCGTCTGATCAACTCGACCTACACCGCCAGGATCCCCATCATAGATGGCGTGGTGTCGCCGAACGAGTGGGACATCGCCGAGGGCAGCTTCGCCCTGATGAGCGAGATACCACCCTCCTGGGAGGAGACCGGCGGGCACATCACCGGGCCTGGCATCCAGAACGACATCGACGCCTCGCATCTGTTCTGGACCATGTACGACGAGGACTACCTTTACTTCCTCTTCAACTGCTCCGACGACAGCATCGTCGTCGACAGCTACCCGAATGCCTTCTGGCGCGACGACGGTATCGAGATAGCCATCGACGGTGCCTTCGACAGGGACGTGGACCAGAGGACGGACGAGGGCTTCGAGGACGGGGACACCTTCGCCGTCCCTGCCGACGGTAGCGAGGGCATCGCCTACAGTCTGGCCAACGGGAACCAGTACGCCAGGTACTGGGGGCCGAACAAGGACTGGACCTCCGCTGTGAACCAGCACAAGATCGACAACAACACCTACTACTACATCGTCGAGGTCATGATCCGTCTCAACACCATCAACAATCCCGCACCCGGGACCTTCATCGGCCTCAACACTGGCCAGAACGATGACGACGACGGCGACACCACCAAGGAGGGCGTGATACGGTGGCAGGGCCTGGATGGATACGAGGTCTGGAAGAACGAGACCCTCTGGGGTGATCTGTACTTCAGGACCTCCGTGAAGGCCGACGCGGGCTTCCCCAAGGTAGTCAACCAGTCCGACACCGTGCAGTTCGACGGCTCCGGTTCGGGGTCGAACAACCCCAACTTCTCTGTAACTGGCCAGTACACCTGGACCTTCATGTACGGGGACGAGTTGGTCACCCTCGATGGGATGGACCCCACGTACCAGTTCGATCGGCCGGGCCAGTACACCATCACCCTCACCGTCACCGACGGGACCGGCTCGTGGGACACCGACATCGTCCTCATCGGCGTGCGCGACACGGAGGACCCCGTGGCGAACGCGGGACCCGACATCGTCGTGGACCAGGACGAGTTGGTAACCCTTGACGCCTCCCGGTCGACGGACAACCACCCCGACTTCCCCGACAGCGCTACCTTCGAATGGTTCTTGATTCCCGATGTGGTAGTGCGCCTTTATGGGATGCAGGCGAATTACACATTCGCCGAACCAGGCCAGTACAATGTGAAGCTCACGGTGACCGACCCCTCTGGCATGAACTCCGCCACGGACACCTTGTTGGTCACGGTGAGGGATGTGGAGCCTCCGTTCGCGGACGCGGGCGAGAACATCACCATCGATGATGGACAGCTGGTCAGCTTCGACGGCACCGGGTCCTCGGACAACTTCCAGATAGTCAAGATGCTGTGGGAGTTCTACCTGGACGAGGAACTTGTCAACCTCACTGGCAAGACCCCCAAGTACAAGTTCCCCGCACCCGGGGTGTACGACGTTACCCTCACGGTGTACGACGCCGACGGTCAGTTCGACACCGACGGGCTGACGGTGACCGTGGTGGACGTCTCCTCTCCGATAGCGGATGCAGGGGTGGTCCTCGAGCGGAACGAGGACGTCGAGATCACCCTGAACGGCGAGCTCAGCTTCGACAACGTGGAGATAGTGCTCTACGAGTGGTCCATCTACTACGACGACGAGCTCATCGAGGAGCTCGAGGGAAAGAAGGCGCCGTACACCTTCATCGAACCGGGCCTCTACGACATCACCCTCCGGGTCACCGACGGTATGGGCCTCTTCTCCGAGGACACCGTCCAGTACAGCATCACCGACGTGACCACCCCCGTGGCCAAGGCCGGTGAGGACCGGACCGTGGACGAGTTGGTCACCGTGACCATCTCCGGCGAGGGGTCCTCGGACAACGTCGGGATCGTGTCCTGGGAGTGGACGATATCAGCCGGCCCGGGAGGGGCTACCATCCGCCGCACCGGAGAATCCTTCGATTACGTGTTCTCGATACCTGGTGTGTACACCGTCACCCTCGTCGTCACCGACAGGGTAGTGGATGGCCTCTGGGACAGCGACGCCATCACCATCACCGTGCTGGACGTCACCGCGCCCACGGCCATCCCGCCCACCTCCCAGAACATCAAGGTGGGACAGGAACTGGTGTTCGACGGCAGGGCCTCGACGGACAACGTGGGGATCATCAAGTACACCTGGAACTACGAGATGGCGGGAGC
>JAUVRF010000573.1 GCA_030597775.1 Methanobacteriota archaeon
CCACCTGCTCACTGCGAGTACTTCCGCGTGCACGCGATGAGGGCGATCGGTGGGAGCCTGGCCCGCTGCTCGGGCGTGAGGTCCCGTACGTTCACGTGGTCGCCGTAATCGGCCTTCCGGAGGTTGACCTGGCGAATGGCCTCCATGATCTTGGCGACGCTCACGCCCTTGGGACAACGAACGTAGCACGTGTGACAGGAGGCACAGACCCATGGGCTCTCCGCCGCGAGGACCTCGTCCTCCTGGCCCAGCTGGACGAGGCGAATGACCTGGCTGGGGATGATGTCCATCTCAGCAGAGACCGGGCAGCCAGAGGAGCACTCGCCACACTGGTAGCACTGGAGGACGTTCTCTCCAGACAGCTCCTCTATCTTGTGAACGAAGTCACCTTGGACGATATCCCTCGAAATCTCTACTCGCAGGGTGTTACCTCCGGACGGGCGGGGATATGGTCATTACCCAATATGAGGGTTGCGACCCGGTGCTGGCCTATTGACCAATAAGGGTAAAACAGGCAGGGAACGCATGGACGAGACTATCGGACCTCATGAATGGCCAGGTCAATGACCTCGATACCGAAGTACATCAGATCAACCGAAGCCATGGCAACGATACCTTTCTGGAACCCCTTCAATATGAACAGAACATGATGCAGGAAGATGTATCTATCGACCAGGTCGCGAGGTCAAGTCCATGCCCACGAGGGCATCAGGCCGTTCTTGTCTTTCCCTTCGGGGGTTCGATGTATATCAGCTTGGTTCGTGCCAACGCGCTGATCACCCCGATCTGCAGGAGCACGCCACCGAATATCACCCAGAGACCGGTGTTACCGCCGAGGGCTTGAGGTGGTCCCTGGTCCAGTTCATCCATGTCCGCGGTGAGGTCCGTGATGAAGGCGTAGGTGAACCACATCGGCGAGATGATCAGGATGAGGGCGGCGATCTGGCCGAGTATCAAGGGAAGGTAGGGTCCGATCTTGCCCACCCTGTCCTCGAGCGAGCCCTTGGACGAAAGGTACACAAGGGGAATGAACAGGATCGTCAAGACCAGGGAGATGACCATGAGGAGGTTCATCCTGTCGACCACCTTGCCCGCCCGTGAGTCCTTGATACCTATGAAGTCATCGTAATCCTGGACCTTCTCCTCGGACGCTATCTTGGTCCCGTTCACGACGAGGCGGGTCTCGTTCCTGACACCCCGGAGGCCATAGTCCAGGTCGGATTTGTAATCGCCATCCTCCACGTCCGCATCCTCCACCCTCTCCTCGATGTACCATCCGTAGGATAACAGACCATTGGCGATGAGAAGGACGGCCACGCTGGCCAGGATGCACGCCCTGAGGGATTGCTTCTTCAAGGTGCTCCTCCCTCCCTTGGTCCCGCATCCGATGAGCTGGATACGGAGTCAGTGGTCTTCTCGTATCCCTCGCAGGCCTCGTCCTCCTCCAGGGGTTCAGGTTCCGGGAGGTCGCCCCTGTGGGCCAGGATGCATGCTATCTCGTGGTTCTTTCCGAAGGCCTGGAGGGAGGGTACGGTCTCGCGGCACTCGTCCACGGCGTAGATGCAACGGGTGTTGAACACGCATCCCGGTGGCCTGTGGATGGGGGAGGGAATGTCGCCCTTTATCGGCAGATCGGGTCTTTCCCTGGTGGGATCGGCGATGGGCACCGCCTTGATGAGGGCCCGCGTGTAGGGATGGAAGGGTCTCTTGATGATCGTCTCGGTATCTGCCAGCTCCATTATCTTGCCCAGGTACATTATGGCGATACGGTCCGACATGTATCTGGCGACGGA
>JAUVRF010000545.1 GCA_030597775.1 Methanobacteriota archaeon
CGACGCGGTCACCGCCTCGGACGCGGGGATCTCGATCCACGCCTCCCGTGCCGATGCCCTGGCCACCTCCGGCCCCCTGGCCATATTCGAGAGCATGTTCCTGGCCTTCGGGGCCGTCCTGCTCCTGGCAGGCTGCCTGCTGGAGGCCTCGGCCTTCGCCAACCTGGCCCGCTCCAGATTGCGGGAGCACGCCACCCTGCGCGCCCTGGGCCTTGACGAGAGGGGCCTGATACAGGTGATGCTCGTGGAGGGCACCCTGTGGGGAGGCATCGCGGGCATCATCGGGGTCATCGCGGGCGCCGGGCTGGGCGCCGGCCTCGTGGGCGCGCTCAACACCGTCTGGGCCGACGCCGTGGAGGGCACGACGATCCCCCTGGCGATCGAGGGAGGCTCCCTCTGGCTCGCCCTGGGCCTGGGTCTCGTGGTCACCATAGGAACCCTCTTCCTCTCGGCACGCAAGGCCGCGAGGACCACCCTGTCCACCGCCCTGGCCGACAGGGCCGGCACCGCCGTGGACGTCTCCCCGCCCATATCACGCCAGAGAGCCATATTGCTGGCACTGGTCCTTCTCATCGTCCCGGCCGTGGCTGGGATCTTCATACGGCCATCCTCGGACATGGGTGGGATGGCCCTGTTCTTCATCGTCGGTATGCTGGCCACCCTGGGTGGCGTGTTGCTCGCGATACCCCTCCTCGAACGCATCGAGTCCCGTGTCAAGCGGGGAGGCCTGATCGCCCCGTGGCGCATGGGGCTCAAGTCCCTGAACCGACGGCCACGCCGTGCCCTCATGCTGGTGGCCACCTTCGCCCTGGTCGCCTTCGCGGTGATCGGCATCTCCTGGGCCGGCGAGATCGAGATCCGCTACGCGGGCGACCTCCAGGCCGACCAGACGGGCGGCTACGACGTGCTGGCCGAGACCTGGGTCCAGGTCGGTGGCGACCTCAAGGACGACCCGAACGCGCCATCGGGCGACTGGACCGTGACTCCCGTCAGGGTCGTGGGTCACCAGGGCGGGACATGCTCCAACCTCAACGCCCGCTTCCCGCCACGGATAATGGGCGTCCCCGACGAGTTCATAGAGAACGTCACCGTGGGCTTCCGGAACTCCGAGGTCGGAGGCGACCGGGAAACGTGGCGCTCGCTTACCGAGCTCACCGACGACGGCCACATCCCCGTCGTGGTGGCCTACAACACCCTTGTGTGGGTCTACGGTGGTTCCATCGGAGACGTCTACGAGGTGGACGGGGACCGGGGCCGGGTTTACAAGATGAAGGTGGTGGCGGTGATGGAGACCTCCATCTTCGGCGGCAGCTTCCTGACGGGCGTCGACATGGCCATGAGGGTGTACCCCGACTCCGCCCTGTACACCTATTTCCTCTTCGACGCGGGCTCGGCAGAACCCGCCAAGCTGGCCAAGGAGCTGGAGGAGGCCTACGCAGACCTCGGGCTGGACGCCCGCCCGACGGTCGAGGTGGTCCAGGAGAACCTGGCCTACGAGCTCTCCTTCCTCAGGCTGTTCCAGGCCTACCTTGCCCTGGGCCTCATCGTGGGTGCCCTCGGACTCGGAGCCCTGGCCGCACGGGAGGTGCAGGACCGCCGGCGGGAGATCGGCGGCATGAAGGCCCTGGGATGGCCCAAGGGGAAGGTGTGGCAGACCTTCCTCTCCGAGCAGATCTGGATCGCCCTCACCGGCGTCGTCGTGGGCATCATCGGGGCCGCCAGCGCCAGAGTCGCCGTGAGCCCCGCCTGGTTGGGCTCGGTGACCGCAATATACTTCCCCGGGGGAACGATTGCCATCCTTGCCCTCGCGATGGTGGGCGCGGCAGCGTTGGGCGCCCTGCTGGCCGCCCGGGATGCTGCCCGGATCGACCCCTCCGAGGCGATGAGGTCTATGCAATGAGCAAGCGGGTCCG
>JAUVRF010000094.1 GCA_030597775.1 Methanobacteriota archaeon
CCCACGACCCACCAGGGGATGGTCTCGGTCTCGGTGGTCACGTTGAGGGTGGCCCGAGTGCCCAGGAAATCGGTGGTGTAGGGGGTGATGGAGTTGGTGACGCGCTTGGACGTGCCCTTGAGGAAGCCCACGGCCTCCTGGAGGTCGCCAGTGCCCTCCAGGAGCACCTGCTCACCCTCCACATCCACCCCGCAGTCGCTGGCCGACCCGGTGTAGCGGACGGACCCGGCCTTCCAGTCGGTGTCCAGTTCAAAGTCCACGATGCCGACCCGGGTGTTCACATCGAGGTCTGCAAGGTGGATTGTCAGCGCCAGGCCCGCCATGATGATCGACACGATGAGGAGCACCGCCAATAGCGGGGTCCACCAATTCGGGGGTCGCTCTTCTCCATGATGTATGTCATGAGGGGCCATAGGCTCACTTGACTCATGGAAACCAGCTGACGGTATAAATCCTTTGGCCATTCGTTGGGTGTCGAGTGAGGCCAACGAATACGAAACGGTTTTAACTGACATCCACGGTCACGTGGTTACCATGGCGATCGATGCAAACTTCATCCTCTTCATCATCCCCGCCCTGATGGCCCTCCTTGCCGCAGCGGTGGCTTTGCCGAGCAAGAGCCGCATCGAGAGGGACCCGTCCACGGCGTACAAGGGATGGAGGCGGGCCACCGTCAACCTCGCCTTCGTGATCGCCATCGCCATAGGAGCGATGATGGTCGCCCTGGGAGGCAGTCTCAACCTGGAACCCATCTTCGGGGACATAACCATGGTCCACATCGGCGGCATGAGCCTCATCATCATGGCCGTTGTCCTCTTCGTCGCATCGATGGTCACCAAGCGACAGATCAAGCAGGCTGGCAGGGGGGAGCAGGAGGTGGTCTTGGAGGCCACCGTCATCAGCGGTCCCGCCCCGGCCCCTGTCCCGACCCCCGTCCCGAGCGACCGTCCAGACCTCCCACCACATCCACGTCCCCAGTCCCAGTACGGCACACCTCCCCGCGAAGGAGGTGCCCCACCACCGGTCCCACCGAGGGTACCTCGCCGGGACGCCTATGACGATGACCCGGTGTACGAGGGCGTCCCACCACCCCGGCCGCCTCCGCGGCGAGGTCCACCACCGGGATAGGCTTTTTATCGGATTGGGTAACTACTCTGGCACATGTCAGGTCCATCCAGGGGACCGGCCCTCCTGCTCGACCACGCCAACGTCATAACGCTGGACCCGGGCCGGCCCAGGGCGGAGGCGGTCCTGTGCCGGGACGGCCGCGTCGTCGCCGTTGGCTCCAACGAGGAGCTGGAGGCGATGATGGACGAGGACGACATCCACTTCGACTGCGGCGAGCTCACCCTGGTCCCCGGTTTCATCGATTCCCACTCCCACTTCCTGGCCATGGGCCTTTCCGCCCTCCGGGTGGACCTCTCCGTGGTCCGTCACCGTGACTCCATGCTCGAGGCGATGGCGGAGCGGGCCGAGCTGCTGGACGAGGGTGAATGGGTCTACGGCGTGGACTTCGACGAGTCCCAGTGGGCCGGCGTTCGCAGGCTCCCCACCCGGGAGGAGCTGGACCGTCGGGTCTCCGACCGGCATCCCGTGGTGGCCCGGAGGATCTGCGGTCACATCGCTGTGGCAAACACCAAGGCCCTGGAGCTGATAGGCGATGATCTGGACGAGGTGGACCCAGAGACGGGCCTCCTGCTGGAGGAGGTGGTGCTCCGCCTCTCGGAGGTGGTGGGGGTCACGGACGAGGAGGCAAAGGGCGCCATCACCCTTGCCACCCTCAAGGCCCACGAGGAGGGCGTGACCGCCATCGTCGACATGGCCGACCTGCGCACCTTCCGGACCTACAGGGAAATGGCCGAGAAGGGCGACCTCGATGTCCGTGTGTTCTGCGCCGTTCAGGCCAGGGACGTCGATGGACTGACCACCAGGGACGCGGAACCCGTTGCGGGCGGGGGCGGCGACATGCTCCGCCTGGTGGGGATCAAGGCCTTCCTCGATGGCTCCCTGGGCGCACGCACGGCCGCCCTGGGCGAACCATACGCCGACGACCCGGACAACCGGGGAATGGTCCTGTACACGTCGGAGGAGCTGCGCTCCCTCGTGCGCTCGGCCGAGGACACGGGTCTTCCCATGTTCCTCCACGCCATCGGCGACCGCGCCATCGGGGCGGCCCTGGACGCCTTCGAGGCGGAGGCGGCCAACGGCAATCCCCTTCGCCATCGAATCGAGCACCTGGAGTACGCCGAAGAGGAGCAATTGGACAGGATGAAGGACCTGCGTATCGTCGCGTCGATGCAACCGAACTTCATAGTCCAGTGGTCGGGCCCGGGGAAGATGAACGAGGAGCGCCTGGGTCCGATGCGCGCGAACCGGTCCGAGGCCCTCCGGGACGTTTGGGGGAGGGGCATCCCCCTGGCCTTCGGCTCGGACTGCATGCCCTTCGGTCCCCTGTACGGCCTCCAGGGAGCGGTCCACCATCCGGTGGAGGAGCAGCAGCTGCCCCCGGTGATCGCGCTGCGGGCCTACACCCTTGGCTCGGCCTGGGCCGTGCACGCCGAGGACCAGATGGGCTCCATCGAACCGGGGAAGCTCGCGGACATGGCCCTCCTGGACGCGGACCCGGATGAAGCAGCCGACCTGCGGGAGATCAGCGCCGTGGCCACCATCATCGGGGGCCAGATGGTCCACGTGGCCACCGACAGGTTCAACAGGGCCGTCCATCGCAACGCCCAGCGGGCGCTGGAGGAGGCCCTCATGGACACCGACCTGCCCCGCCTCGACCTGGAGGGGCCCCGGGAGGACGATGAGGAGGATGACGATCTCTAGCAGAGAGGGTGGCGATGGGGATGGAACGACACGCATCACCCTCGCGGCCGCCCAGTTCGAGCCACGTCCCGGGGACGTGCGGTGGAACATCTCCCGTTCGATCGAGCTGGCCGCCCGAGCTGGCGTGCGGGGTGCTGACCTGGTGGTGCTCCCCGAGCTGGGAACGACAGGCTACTACATGTTCGACAGGTTCCGCGACCTGGCGGAGCCCCTGGATGGACCGACCATAACCATCATGACGGAGCTGGCCAGCCGGTGGGACTTCCACGTGGTGGTGGGGCTGGCCGAGAGGGCGAAGGACGACCGGGTCTACGACTCCGCCGTGCTGGTCGGTCCCGGAGGCGTTGCCGGCGTTTACCGCAAGACCCATCTCTGGGACAGGGAGCGGGGCGTGTTCGCCCCGGGCACCGACCCTCCCGTGGTTGACGCTGGGGCAAGGCTGGGGAGGCTCGGCCTGCTGGTCTGCTACGACCTCGAGTTCCCCGAGACCGCGGATCTGGTGCAGGCGGGGGAAGGGAGGTTGCTCGCGGCTCCCGCAGCCTTTGGCAACCTGACCCTTTGGAAGGCCACCCTTGAGACCCGCGTGCGCGACCTGGGCATACCCCTGGTGGCCGCGAACCGCCTTGGCCTCGAGGGGGACACCAGGTTCTGTGGGCACAGCATGGTCATCGCCGCCGACGGAGAGGTGCTGGCCGACGCGGGGACGTCCCCGGGGATCGCCATGGCGGAGGTCACCCTGGGGCCCATGGAACGGAGGGGTCGGAGAAAGGGAGCCGGGATGGACCCCCACCTCATCCATCCAGAGTTCGGATGAAGCCCTCGAGGCGCTCGGTGCCCTCGGCGACGGCGATCCGCTCGCGCTCGGGGGCCAGGAGGCCCATCATCACGGTGTCGACCCAACCGGCGCCCAGCAGGAGGGCCTCCCTCCTCATGCCCTCGGTCTGGAAACCCAGGGCCTCGTACGACCGTATGGCGCGCACGTTCTCCTCCAGGACCCCAAGACTGGCCCTGTGTATGGACAGGTCGTCGAAGGCGTGCATCAGGAGACGTCCGAAGGCGGCCCGTCCCAGGCCCGTTCCCCAGAACTGGGGGTCGCTCACCAGGATGCCCGTCTCGATTGCATGACGATGTCCCCAGTCGATCTGGTCCATGAAGGTGTAACCAACGAGCCTGTCGTCCAGGTCGATGGCCATGTAGAGCGCTCCCGGGTCCTGGGTGGCCGAGTCGATGAGGCCCCTCAAGAACTTGGCGTCACGCGCGCCTGGAAGCCCCAGGAGACGGATCAGTGCCGGGTCCTTGAACGAGGTTTCCAGGCCCTCCGCGTCCTTCGGCTCGAGCTGCCGGATGGTGATCGGTCCTATGTCGAGGGTCGGCCCCTGCATGTTCCGGGGCATGTACTAGGTCGGCTTTGAAGGTTGTCCCCGGGAGGTCGGTGGTTTTTTAAGGGACGCGCAGCGATGCGGTGGATGATGGAGTGCAACAAGGAACGCAACCTGCAGAACTGCAACTGCACATACGATCCCTGCTCGCGGAAGGGCCTGTGCTGCGAGTGCATCAGGTACCATTGGCGCATGAAGGAGCTCCCCGCCTGCGTCTTCCCAGATGATGCGGAGCGCACCTACGACCGGTCGGTGGATCACTTCGTGCAGCTTTACAACGAGGGCCGGCTCTAGGCGGGAACGTCGGAGCGGTAACGTTTTTATCCCACCCACCGGTACTACTCTGGGGTGGTACCAATGCCTAGCGAGAGAGAGCGGATAGTCATCATCGGAGCGGGTGCCTCTGGCCTGCCGATAGCCTCCCAGATCCGCAAGGAGACCAAGGAGAAGGACATAACGGTCATCACCACGGGCACTCACATCGCGTACAGCCCGTGCGCCCTGCCCTTCGTGCTCCACGGGGTGATCCCCGACTTCGAATCCTGCATCATGAAGACCCCCGCCGACTACGAAGCTGTGGGCATCACCGTACTCACCCAGACCACCGTCGAGAGCATCGACCTGGAGACCGAGAAGCTTGAGACCACCGCGGGCGTCATCCCGTACGACACATTGGTCATCGCCACGGGCTCCTACCCGTTCATGCCACCCATCCCGGGAGTGGACGCCGAGGGAGTGTGCGTGCTCAAGACCATGGAGGCCGCCCAGCAGATCGCGGAGGGCCTGGAAAGCGTCATGAACGCTGTCAGCGTGGGCGCGGGCGTCATCGGCCTCGAGGTGGGCTCCGCCCTGATGGCGCGGGGAGTCAACGTGCCCGTCGTCGAACTGCTGCCCTACGTGCTCCCCCTCATCCTGGACCCGGACATGGCCCAGCTGGTGCACAACCACCTGCTGGACATCGGTGCCCGGGTCATCTGCGGCGCGGCCGTGTCGGAGGTCCTGACCGACGAGGCCGGAAAGGTCAGGGGCGTCGTTGTGGCCGACGAGGAGATCCCCTGCCAGATGGTGCTGATGTCCACCGGCGTCCGTCCGAGCACGAAGCTGGCCAAGGATGCTGGCATCGAGACGGGCTCCTCGGGCGGCATCGTCACAGACAGCAGCCTCCACGTCAAGGTGGGCCGCGAATACCTGCCCAACGTGTACGCGTCGGGTGACTGCGTCGAGGTCATCAAGGACTTCACCTACCAGCGGACCATAAGCCCCCTTGGGACCTCGGCCTACCGCCTGGCCCGCGTGGTGGCGGACAACATAATGGGCCGGAACTCGTACCTTCTCCCCTTCACCTCCCCCAACGTCTGCGTCGTGGGCCAGCTGCAGGTGGGTTCCGTTGGCCTCACCACCCACACGGCCAAGAGCTCGGGCATACAGACGACCTCCAGGGTGGGTTCCGGCCCCTCTGCGGCCAGGTACTACCCGAAGCGCCACGTCATCACATCCAAGCTGATCGTGGACAACTCACGGAGGATAGTGGGTGGCCAGATCATCTCCGACGGCAGCGGCGTCAAGTGCCGTATCGATACCCTGTCGGTGGCGATGGCCTCGAAGATGAGGGTGGACGACTTCGCCCACGTGGAGACCTGCTACGCACCGCCCGTCTCAGCGCTCGTCGACCCACTTACCCTGACGGCCCAGAGCTTTTTCGACGTCTGCTAGGCTCCCCCTTTATTAATAGGAAGCCAGCGAGTGTGATAAATTTCTTATATGATGACCGAATTCCCTGAGTCAACCGGTGTCTCAATGATCGAGCCCCTTTGCAACATAACGATATCCAAGGACGACGGCGACTTCACGGCTAAAGTGCAAACCGAGCTCGGTGGATTACGCGAGTATGCTGGAGAGAGCTTCGAGGAGCTCCTCGAGCAGCTATTTCTGGACCTTCAAGAGGAATTCGAGTCCTTCTAGGCCGGATCGCTATCCCCGCTCCAAAAGATATTTGAAGCGCCAAATCCCTCCAATCCCTACACCATAGGGGAGATCTTTCCATGGTAAAGAATGAGGAATCTGGTTCTGAATTCGAGGATGTCGTGACGTCATATTACGGGGAGGATCCCGTCACCGCGATCGTGACCCTCAAGGTCGACACGAAGGAGGTGGACAACATCGCCATGCGTGTGAGCGAGGCCCCCAACGTCGATGACGCCTTCCTGGTGACGGGCGACACCGATATAATCATCAAGGCCACCTTCGACAAGTACTCTGACCTCAAGCACTTCGTGGTCTCCACAGTGGGGAACATTCCCGGTGTGAAGGAGACGGCAACCTGGATGGTCGTCACCACCTACAAGGAAGCAGGCAAGTCCAAGTTCAGCTGATGCGCTGATGGGACGATGGTGTGGTCGGGGCGCGCGCCTCTCAATGGCCCATGATGATCTTGTGGATGGCCTGGTAGGTCTCCTTGACATCACCCTTGTCGAAGCGGTACACATCCTTGTCCAGCGACTTTCCCGTCTCCTTGTCCCAGAGCCGCATGGTGTCGGGTGAGATCTCGTCAGCGACGATGAGCTTGCCCTTGAAACGACCGATCTCTATCTTGAAATCGACCAATTTCAATCCCATCTCGTCGAAGTAGGGTGCGAGCACCTCGTTGA
>JAUVRF010000055.1 GCA_030597775.1 Methanobacteriota archaeon
CGAGGCGGCCTCCCGCCAGATCAAGCTCATCGGCATTGCTACAGGGATATCGGCCACAATCACATTCTTGAAGGACTTTCCCATCGTGCCCGTGGAGGGTGCTAGCTACAGAGAATCCATCCTGGATGCCGCCTTCGGCGGCGACTGGTACTCCCACGGCGCCATCCACATACCGCCACAGTACCAGACTTGGGCAACGTTCGAGTTCGGGTTGATACCGATCCAGATCGGCCTCGGTTGGTACATGAAGTTCCGCGTGGCCTTCCTGATGTCCCTGGGCACCCTGCTGACCTGGTATGTCATCGGCCCGATGTCCTATTACTTCGAGACCCCCATCTACATAGTTGGCTTCGATTTCGTCTCGGTGCGCGACTTCCCCAACCCCTTCGCCGCGTTCACCACCCCCATCTTCGCATCCTACGGTAACATCGGACGCGTGATAGCGATAGGCGCCATCCTCGGCGGTGGCGTGACCGCACTGCTCAAGATGTACCCGGTGTTCAAGCCCGCCATCCGGGATGTGAAGTTGGCCATGTCCGCCACCGGAAAGGACGCGGCCGAGGCTGGGGACTACATCCCCGGCAAGGGATGGTACGAGTGGCCCCTCAGCCACATCCCCTACATGCTGGCCGTCGCCGGCATCTCCATCGTGGTCATCTTCGTGGTCGGCGGTTACCCGGTGGCACAGACGGTGGCCTTTGCCATCATCCTTGTGACCACCACATTCTTCCTGGGCGCCATCTCCGTCAAGGTGATGGGAGAGACCGGGACGCAGCCAGTGTCGGGCACCAGTTTCATCACATTGCTCATGCTCGTGGGCGTCTTCAAGGCCATGGGCACGCCCGACGAGCTCATTGCCGTGATGGCGATATTGTGCACGACCATCTTCGGCTCCTCGATATCCATGTCGGGAGCCATCATCGGTGACTACAAGATCGGCCTGTACATCGGCAACCGGCCATATCACCTGATGAAGTCCACACTCACGGGCATCATCTCGGGCGCGATCCTGGCCGTGGTCGGCGCGGTCATCTTCTCCGAGGGCATGTCCACCATCGACCCAGAGACCGGCAGGCCCGTCCTCGACCTCCTGGCACCCCAGGCAAATGCCTTCGCCAAGTTCCTCCAGGCCATCCTTGGAGCCGCGGCCGCACCCGTCACCCAGTACATCCTCTTCGGTGTCGTCCTGGGGATCTTCGCAGAGATGATGACGGGCCTGGGTACCGCATTCGGCCTGGGGATGTACTTCCACCTCCAGCTCACGTTGCCCATGCTGGTCGGCGGCGCCGCCCGGGACATCTGGGAGAAGAAGTTCCTGTACCCGAAGGCCAAGAGGGAGAAGTGGTCCGAGAGGCAAATTACATTAAAGGTGCTAGACACATTCATGATAGCGACCGGCCTCATCATCGGAGAGGCGATAATGGGCGTGATAGTCACCATCGTGCTGATGTTCGCATGATGTGCTGGTCAAGAGGTGACGCAAGTGCCGAAATCACGTAAAAAACGGGCTGAGGGCAAGAAGAAGAAGAAGTGGTACCACCTCAGCAAGGAGAAGAAGAAGCAGCTGGTAGCTCTCTTCATCGTGGTCATCATGGTCGGGTCCGCCCTGGTCCTCATGATCACCTACGCCTACTAGGTAGGCCGCTCACACCTTCGGGTCCAGGTCATCGTCCGAATAGTCCAGCCCCTGCTCCGCCCGCATCCGGTCGCCGATGGACCCCTTCGGGACCCAGTCCTTGGGCGTCTTCTTGGAGACGTCGAAGCCCATCCGCTTCCACATCTGCTTCGACTTGTTCCACTCCGGTATCGCCAGGCCCGCCTCCAGGCGTCGTCCAAGGGGGAAATCCCATGGTCGCCTCGGCAAACGGTCCACCAGCTCGACCAGCAGTTGCCGTACTACCCTGGTATCCTCGTAGGTGTAGTTGTCGATGCTCAGGAAGCTTATGTCCCCGCGGTGGGTCATCCTCATCTCCCAAGTGTCGAACTTGACATCGTCCAGGGGGTGCGTGACCCGGAACCGGAAGACGTAGGCGACCCTGGGGAACGGGAGGATCACGGAGAACCGGGTGTACATTCTCTCGCTCTTCTCGCGCAGGAACTCCCAGTCCATGGTCTCCATGGCCTCCCTCATGGCCACCGCCACGTGGGTGACCTGGTTGGCCATCGGGGTCTCCCAGGTCTTCAGCTGGGCCTCGATCCTCATCCGGCTCATTCAGCCACCCCCGCACGGGCGCAGTAGGGCGCGACCCCGCATTGGCCGCAGCGGGGCCGCTGGGGCTGACACACGGTCTTCCCGTGGCTGACCATCAGCTGGTTGATCTCAAGCCAGTGCTCCCTGGGAAGCAGCTCCACAAGGACCCGTTCGGTGGCCTCCGGTGTCCTGGTCTCGACCCATCCAAGGCGATTGGAGATCCTGTGGACGTGGGTGTCCACCGGGATCGCGGGCTCGGCGAAACCGTAGACCAGCACGCAGTTGGCCGTCTTCCGGCCCACCATGGGCAGTTCCAGAAGCTCGTCCATCGAGGATGGCACCTGGCCATCGTGCCGCTCCTCCAGCTGCTTGGCGGTCGCGATGATGGCCCTCGCCTTCTGCCTGTGGAAGCCGATGCTGTGGATTACGGCATCGACCTCGTCCTCGTCCGCCGCTGCCAGGGACGTCACGTCGGGCCACCTCGCCTTGACGTCCCGGAACACCCGTTCCGTTGTCTCGTCCCGGGTGCGCTGCGAGAGGATGGTGGCGATCAGCACATCGTATGGGGACGACCTGCGCTCCAGCATGGTCACTCCATGCATCTGCCTCAACGCCTCCATCACTGGAGTGTATTCAGGGGGCACGGCGACCCCCATTGCAGGACCGGGGGAAAAGCCTTGCGCCAAGTTCAATCCGGGTCCGGGCGCCCACGCCAGGCCAGGGACAGCATGCCCAAGACGGCGAGCAGGAGGAGGGCAAGGAGCATCCATCCCCAGAGGGAACTCGAGGGTTCCTGGGGGCCGTCATCGCCACCCCCGTTGCCATTGCCACCGTTACCGCCACCGTTACCACCGCCCCCGTCGTCACCGGCCATGACCTCGATGACCATCTGGGCGAGACCCGCGTCCTCGCCGTCGGAGACCGTGAGCACGATGGTGTAGTTGCCCTCCTTGGCGTAGGTATGCTCGACCTCCATCAGCGTCGAGGTGTTACCATCGCCCAGGTCCCACAGGAAGCGCACCATGTCACCGTCGGGGTCGACAGAGCCTGCGGCGGACAGGCTTACCGGCTTGCCCGCCTGGGGGTCCGCCGTCAGAAGTGTGATGCGTGCGTGAGGCCGGTTGTTGGGAGGCATCGTGACCTCGATGGTGACGGTTGCATTGTCCGAGACGATGAAGGGGTCCGTCGTGAGCTCGAGGGTGATGATATGGACGCCCACGGAAACATAGCGGGCCTCCAGTTCCCGACCCTCGCCCAGAAGGCCGTCCAGGTCCGAGGACCATCGGTAGACGGCACGGTACTCCGGGGGGTCCCATATGTCGAAGGACGAACCCTCGGCGGACAGGAGCACGGGGTCGCCCTCCAAGAGCACCGCCCCATCGGAGGGCGAGGAGATGTTGGCCACCGCGACGGGTTCCGGTGCGAGCATCTGGACCGTCACCGAATCGGTGTATGGCTCGGGCAGCCACTCCGGGAAGAGGGGAGTGAGGACAACGGTGATGACGTGCTCCCCGTACGTGAGGCCGGTCAGGACACCCTGGGTACCCTCGACGGGAAGGGGCCCGTCCAGGCTGGATGTCCAGGTGATGTTCTGGACGGCGTCGATGTCCAGGTAGGGATGCTCCTCGATCGTGTGGTAAGCCCTAACCGTGACATCCTCCTCGGGGTCGTAGATGTCCCCATCTAGGGGCAGCACGATGGTGATGCCGAAATCCCCGGGAGGGACCGACACGATGGTGAAGGTCACGTTGGCCCGGGTCTCCAGACCCGACCGGTCAATGGCCCGTAGACCCACTGAGTGCTCCCCCGGGTCCAGGACTTGGTTCCCTGGCTCGCCCTCGATGTCCATCCCGTCCACGGTCCATCCCATGACGACGGGTCCGCCATCGGGGTCGACGGCGGTCACAACGAGGGGAATGCCATCCCGGTGGTCCCAGGCGTTGTACGTTGCACCGTCCTCGGGTGAGGTGATCTCCCCCACGGGAGGCGTGCCAGCGTCGGGGCGTAGCACAAGTACGATCTCTGGATTGCCCGTGATGTCGACCGATGACAAGTTCACCAGCTCTCCCAGGCTCGCATCGAGCAGATGTGGGGTGTAGTGTATCGTCCTGTTGCCGTTGGTGATCTCGTAGGAGGCGAACGCACTCGAGAATGCAAGCCCTTCCGTATTGGTGGTGGTCTCCTCCACCTTCTCATCCTGGGCATCATGGACCAGCACGGTGGCATCAATTGCCGGGCTCCCATCGGCGAGCTCCACATGGACCGTGAGGCCGTAGAACTGTAACACCCTCCCCTCGCCGTTGACCTCACCTCCCGAGCCGAATGTGACATCGTTCATGGTGAAGGTATCGAACCACGAGACGATGCCCCATTCAGAGTTCTCCTGGAGGGCGCAGCCCTTGAGAGTTGCCCTGCTCCAGAACATCTCCACACCGTGCGTGCCTCCCACGATAGTGCAGCCATCGAGGATGGGATCAGCGTCCTCCACGTAGACGACATGCGCAGCCCCGGAACCGGACAGCACCGAGTCACTGATGGTGGCCCTGCTCCCGTTGATTATACTGACTGCGCCTCCCATCAGGGTCAGGTCCACGGAAAGTCCGTTGATGACGGGTCCGCCGGAATCGATCGCCACGGCATAGCCCGGGGTCAAGAAGCTGGCGATGGTGCAGTCCGTCACCTTGGCGAAGGTGGCGTTGAGCACCATGGGGGCGATGGTGGTGGAGATCGTCACCCCATCGATGACCGGGGCGCTCCCCACCACGCTGATACCGACGGTGCTCAAGGAGATGTCGCAATCACGAACTGTTGGTGACGCGGCGATGGAAACGATGGCATTGAACCTCCATGAGAACTCACAGCCATCCACGACGGGCCTCGCGTTGCCGAAGACGAGGATCCCTATGACGGTCGGGGTCAACGAGAAGCCACCAAAGGAACATCCGGTGATGGTGGGGTGGGCCGCCACCGCCACCACGTCAGCCATGGCGTTCCCGTAGAACGTGCAGTTCTCGATGAGGGCGTCGGCGGAGAAGAGCAGTCCGACGCACACGATACCGCCCCCGTTGTTGATAATGTACGATCCCATGAACCTGGGCTCGATGTTCCCCGTCAGACCGGGCACGACCACGATCGCGAAGCCATTGCAGTCCTCCACAACGGTATCGTTCATGATGAACGAAGACGTATGCACGACCATGCCCTGGGGGGCCACGATGGATTCGATATCGTCGATACCGTTCAGGCGTCGTATCTCAGAACGCTCGATCGTGGTACTACCCGAAATGGTCATGTTGTACAGGCTGACACCGTCGGCGCTGTCCAGGACGACCCCGTCAAGGACCAGGGTCCCTCCGGATTGCACCTCAACGTGGTAGGCGCCCGAGGTCGGCATGTTCAGGTAGAGGATGGAGTCACGGATCTCGAGGGTACTGCCTGAGAGGACGGTCACGTTCCCGGAGACCGTGATGGACTCTGCCAGCACCATGGTGTCCGAGCCGATGACCCAATCCCCGGACACTGGGGGCTGCACACCAGTTACTACCGCGTCGGCAGAGGTTGCCCCCAACGCCAGGGCGAGGACCATGATCGCCAATGAAAGGAGAAGGACTGGCAGGCATCTCACACGTGGTCTGGAGGACTCGGTGGTCATGAGAACACTCCCGGTGGTATATTGCCCCTCCTGCCGTTAAATTGTTTGTGCCAGCAGGTTCGGGACGGCTGTACAACGGTGAACCACCCCTGGGCCTTATATATTATATAGTCGCGCATGACGATAATGGGTCAAGCTTATCTATTTCCCATTCAATGGGGACCGACCTTGACATCAGGACCGAGGAGCAGCATGGGACGGACAGCAATGTTCTGGGCCGTCGTCATGATGACGTGCGTAGCCTTCGTGCTGCCCCTGGCTGCGCCACCGGCCAGCGCGGTGACGGAGTACCGGTACGAGATCGTACCCGCCCCCCCAACACCACTGGACTACAAGGGGGTCTCCTGGTCTCAAGATGGTTCCGAGGCCATCATCGTGGGCGGTGTGCAGGCGTTGCTTGAATACGATCCCGAGACCGGTATCGCCCGGTCCATGGACGGCACCGATTGGCCCACCGCATCCCAGACCCTGGAGGCGGTCACCCACACCCCCGACGGAAGGGTCTTCGTGTCAAGTGGGAGACTGGATGGGTCTACCGTCAAGGGTGACCTGTGGGAGGTCCTGGATGGCGAGGTCGTCCTTCGAGCCAGCATCGAGGGTGACATCATTCAGCGTGTGGCCGCATCTCCCTCCGGACGGCTCCTGGCGATAGGCGCCCTGGGGTCGCTTTTCGAGTACAAGGATGGCGAGCTGGAGCACCTGGGCTCCGCCGGTGACGTGGTCCTGTACGACATCGTATGGGCCCCTGACGGGTCAGGCGCCTTCATCGTCGGTGCCGCGGGCACCATCACCTGGTTCGACGCCATAGAGGGTACGCTGGAACCTGTGTCCTTCACCAGCACCCATCCCCTCTACGCGGTGGACTGGAGACCCGGTACCATGGACGCCTGGGCCGTTGGAGAGGGCGGCCTCGTCGTCGAGGTCAACTCCACCACGCTCGAGGCCTCCAGGGTGCGCCCCTTCACCCCACGCACCGAGGACTCCCACGGCATCGCATGGCATCCCGAGGCCGACATCGCCCTGCTCGTTGGCGAGGATGGCGTCACCTACCTTTGGAGGCTCGGCATCTTCACCAGGCAGATAGTGGACCTCAATGTGGTCCTGCTCGACGTCATGTGGGACCCCGTGGGTGACGAGGCCCTTCTGGTGGGCGAGTCCGGAACCCTGCTCCGATACACCCCCTGGTTCACTCCGCCGAACCGGGCTCCTGACGCGGTCATCTCCTCGCCCGAGGACGGTCTCGAGGTGGAGGCCGACAGGACCATCACCTTCGACGGCACCTCCTCATCTGACCCCGACGACGACCCCCTCTCATTCACCTGGTCATCCAACATCTCGGGCATTCTGAGCACCAAGGCGTCGTTCAGAGATGAGCTTCCCCTGGGGGCCCACAGGGTCACCCTTCACGTGGACGACGGACAGGGACACAATTCCACCGACCAGGTAACTGTGAATGTCGTGAAGCCCGTTCCCCCGGAGGACCGGTTGCATCTTGATGTGCTATCCCCGAGGCCCGGGTCCATGCTGACGGGGGAGATCGTCGTCTCGGGAACCGTGAACTACGAGCTCGGTCCCGTGGCAATGGTCGAATTGGCCGTTGACGGTGACGGTTGGCGGCCCGCCGAGGGCACGAACAGCTGGTCCATTTCCCTAGACACCACCCTGCTGGAGGACGGGGTCCACAGTCTGGTGGTGAAGGCGACCGCCGAGGACACGGTGGTCAAGGTGGAGAGCTTCTTGGTGGAGGTTCGCAACATCATCCTCCCCGAGCCACCTCAGATACCCAACATCACCCTCCACCTTCGTGAGAAGGGAGTGGTCGACCAGTTGCTCAGTTTCGATGTCGATGGCGAGGGCCTGTCCTCTTGGGTCCTGGTATGGTCATTCGGTGACGGAAGCAGCGGTCAGGGCGAACATGTGAGCCACGCCTACACCGAGGAAGGCACGTACCAGATCACCCTGGAACTTTGGCTTGAGGGAGAGGACGCTCCCGCGATGATATACTCGGCCACGGTGGTCGTGGACAGCGACGAGGAGGAGGGGCTCTCCTTGGAGGCGGTCATCCTCCTGAGCATGGTGGCCGCTGGCGCGATCTACGTGATAGGCTTCTACGGGGGACATCGGGCCTTCCGACGCGACTAGGACAGCAGTCGGACCCCATCGTTATCGATCCTGGTCATCCGGTAGCTGAAGCCCTCGGACCCGAGCCCCTCCGCCATCGCGTCAAGGTCCCCAGCTGCGAACACCGAGTTGCCGAGCATCACCTGGCTGGCCCTCCCGTGGGCGTTGCAGATGGTCGTCATGAGCCTCACGGCCTCGCTGACGAGCCCAGCCTCCTGGGCGAAGGCCCATCCCGCCTCCAGCAACCACTCCAGGTCCGGCTTCCCCCTCATGGCCTCCAGGTGGGGTAGGCAGGCCCGCTCCAACCGCTCCCGTGCCCCGGGGTCCTCGAGAACGCGCCTTGTGTGCAAGGGCTCGCTATCCCACGCCACGAGCACGCTGGCCTCCTGCCTGGCGACAAGGACCTCTCCCGAGGGAGGTAGCCCCTGGCGCACCCTCACGTCGATACCGCCCTTGGCCTGGGCGACCACATCCCCCAGTCCGGTGCTGAAGGCGACCTCGGCGGAGTGGGCGAGGGCGAGGAGGGCGTCGATGTTCCCATCCACCA
>JAUVRF010000494.1 GCA_030597775.1 Methanobacteriota archaeon
CTCCGCCATAACACCCTCCAAGGTCAACAACGCCGTGGTGACCATCGGCGAGGGACGGGAGATGGGGGCGGCCGTGATGCGCGAGCTCTTGATGGTTACCATCGCCCTCGCGGTGGTCATCAACGTGATGACCGGTATCTTCGTGACCCTGTTCTGAACAGGTTATCAGTTGTGGCCTACTCTATCTCGACCTTCCGCCTCGGTTTCTGCGGCCTGGGTATGCGGATGATCAGCTTGCCCTTCTCGTACTTGGCGTCCACGTCCTCGAGGTCGAACTCCATGGGAATGGGGATCTGCTTCACCATGCGTACCCTGCGCTCCTCGTCCGAGTGCGGGTCCTTCTCCACGTGCAGGGCCTCGACGTCCAGCAGACCCTCCTCCACGTGGACAGAGATCTCATCCTTCGCGAAGGGTGCGGTGTTGAACACCACCTCGAACGAGCTCTCGTCCTGGAGCACGTCGAAGTCGAGGGCCCCGGGAATCGTCCACGAGTCCTGGGGTGCGTGCCGGCCGTCGAATAGGTAGTGTCCGAAGCCTAGCATGTTCTGGCGCCTGACCTTCTCCACGCTCCTCAGCATGTCATTGACGGTGAGCTCCTTGCAACGGCGGGTCAGGTCGGAAAGGAGCTTCTTTGGGTGATACGGTACCTCGGTCATCGGCATCACCCGTACATCGTGGAGGGAGCGGGTTGCGGGATGGGGCCGCCCGAGGACGCCTCGGCGCCCATGCGGGCCTCCAGCAGCTTGGAGGTCTGGGCCACCTGGTCCTTGACCGTGCCCTCCACCTCCTTTGCGCTCTCCTCCAGCTCGGTGAGGTCCACCTTCAGCTCCCCGGAGAGCTTGGCGCTCTCCTCGAGCAGGATGACCGCCGCCCTGACGTCCGGGAACATAGGATTGGCCTCCGGGAGGATGCTGATGACGGGAGTGCCCAAAGAGGCCCCCTCCACCAGCAGCACGCCCGCGAGACCGGTTATCATGCCCTCCTCGATCATCTCCATCCCGGCGGTGTCCAGCGCGACGCGGTCCGAGTGGGTCGCTCCCACCGAGTAGGTCGCCCTTTCCTTCATGAATGTCTGAAGGTCGGAGGGGGACATGGTGTCGAACACGATGATACGCTTCGCACCTCCCTCGGAAGCCCACTTGAGCAGGTGGACCCCGAGGGGTCGGACCAGTTCACCCTGGGGCGCGAACTCCATGATGACCGCGATCAGCGAGTCCTTCTGGTAGATGCGCATGGGATGCTGGGGTTCGAACTCGTGGACACTGGCCACCGGGGGGAAGTCACCGGAGACGACGTGGCCCACACGTTTCATCTCCTTGGCGTTGATCAGATAGCTCGTGGCGATCGGGCTCGAGAACCCCACGCCGGGGATGCCGATCACGATGGTGGCGCCCTCGAGGTCGGCGCTCTCATGGATCTCGATGTCTTGTGACAACAACCTCACCTCTCGGATGACAATCGCTATGAGGATGATAAAGATTGCTCCCCACAAAGGAGGGACGCGACCGACAGGGAGGCGTCGTCACGAGGACAGGTAACGGATGAAGCTGGCAAGGGGCATTCCCTCGTCCCACTCCATGACGTAGTTGCCCTTCGGGGTCTGACGCAGCTTGGGCAGGCGGTTGTGGATGTAGCCCGCGATGCCCTTGGGGGGTTCCATGTCGAGGGTGAAGATGCGCCAGCTGTCGCCACGGGTGCCCTTGAGGCGGAATGCGTAGACGGGGAGCACGCCGCTCTGGGAGCACATCTCGATGAAGTTCTCGGCCTGCTCTGTCTCGCGACCCGAGTTGCAGGATGTCCTGATCACCCGCTTTATCGAGGACTTGACCTCCAGGGGGAAGCTTATGTCGCCACGGAGGGCGATGATGTCCACTCCCAGCGATGCGGCCGCCCTTGTAACAATGAAGGGTTTGTTCTTGATGGACCAGTAGTCCTCACGCTCGTCGTCCGAGCAGGTCTTGGTGACCCGCTGCAGAACGTCCTCGCGGCCGGATAGTATACCCTTTAGCTCCCGCTCGTAACTAGAAGCGGTCATTGTGCATCCCGAAGATGATATGAACTGGCCTGGTTAAAAGTGTTTCTTCCTGAACATCAGGATTAATCCATGGAACACCCTGATATTGTCGGCCCGCTCATCCCCTGCGCCTCTTCCGCTCCTTCTTGGTCGGAGAATCCAGGGTGACGCCGGTGCGTC
>JAUVRF010000045.1 GCA_030597775.1 Methanobacteriota archaeon
ACCGCCTCGTCCCCGAGGATCGAGGTCAGGGAGGCCACGTCCATCTTCTTGATGTCGCCCAGCTTGAACCCTTGCTCCGCCAGCTTGTTCGCGACGGGCTCGCTTATATCGCGGCGGGTGAGGGCCCGAACGGTGTCGAACTTGGCCATCTACTCCACCTCCTCGGAATCTTCCTCGGGATCCTCGACCTCGATCTTGAGGTCCTCGTATGCGGAGAACGACAGGAAGTCCTTTTCCATGGCCTCGAAGTCATAGTCCGCGTCGTATCCGATGGTCTCCCGGATGATGTCGTCCAGGTCGATGGCCTTGCCCTGGGTGGACCGGCTTGGGTCGATGCCGTCCTCGCCGTACACGAACTGGATGATGGTACCGGCGGTGTTGCGCACCGTCCCGTCGTACATTATCTTGATGTCCTCCAGGGCGTTGATGAGCCTGCGTTGCATGTAACCCGACCGGGATGTCCTGACCGCGGTGTCGACCAGACCCTCGCGACCTCCCATGGCGTGGAAGAAGTACTCCGTCGGGTTGAGGCCGGACTTGTATGAGGACTCCACGAAGCCCTTCGCCCCTGCGCCCAGGGCGCCCACCTTGAAGTGGGGCAGGGTCCTGCCGCGGTAGCCGCGCTTGATGCGCTCGCCACGCACCGCCTGCTGGCCGATGCACCCCGCCATCTGGGACAGGTTCAGCATCGAACCACGGGCTCCGGACCGGGCCATGATTACGGCCGAGTTCTCGAGACCCAGGTGTCGACCCGCGATCTGGCCCGCCTCGTCACGAGCACGTCCCAGCTCCCTCATGACCTCCACCTCGAGGGTCTCCTCCAGGCTGCGTCCGGGCAGCTGGTTCAGGGTGCCGTCCAAGAAGGCCTGGACCCGCTTGTCCACCTCCCTCTCCACGTCCTCGAGGAGGGCGGCGATCTGCTTTTGCGCCTCGACGGGGATGTCCTCGTCGTCTATGCTGGTGGAGAAACCCCTTATCATTATGGCGCCCACGGCCAGTCGGGTGACCTCGTCGATGAACTGGGCACCCCTCCCGGTGCCGTAGCGTCGCACGATCTGGTCGATGAGCTTGCCCTTGAAGGCGCCGATGGACTTCTCGTCGATGGTGCCCGCCACAAGTTTCCCGGCCCGGATGATGACGTAGCTGTCCTCGGGGTCGTTGCCCTTCTTGTCCACGTCCTTATCGATGCATATCGAGGCCTTGTACTCCATGTAAAGGTCCTTGGGCAGCACCAGCGAGACCAGGGACTTGCCCGACCACCACTCGGTGCCGTCCTTGTCCACCTTGTCGGGCTTCGGGAGCTTGTCCCGGAAGCTGATGTAGGAAAGGATCTGCAGCGACTCTGACTTGTTGAACACCGAGTCCTTGTGGGTCAGCAGGAAGGCGCCGGAGATGTAGTCGTGGATACCCCCGATGACGGGGCCTCCGAAACGGGGCGACAGGATGTGCTCCTGCACCTTCATCAGGATCTCCGCCTCGGCCCGGGCCTCCTCGCCCTGCAGGCCGTGGAGGTTCATCTCGTCACCGTCGAAGTCCGCATTGTAGGGCGGGCACACTGCCAGGTTGAACCGGAAGGTCTTGCCCTCGATCACCTTGACCTGGTGGGACATTATGGACATCCGATGCAGCGAGGGCTGCCTGTTGAACATCACCGCGTCCCCGTCCAGTAGATGACGCTCGATTATGTAGTCCATATCCAGTCCCTCGGCCACGGTGTCCGCGTTCTGCTCCGTGAGCTTGATACGTCGCCCGTCGGGACGGATGACGTAGTTCACGCCAGGGTAGACGTCGGGACCCCGCAGCACCATGGAGCGGCAGTAATCGATGTTGGACTCGGTGACGTGGATGGGAATGGTGAGCTCCTCGGCCACGGTCTGCGGCACACCCACCTCGTTGAGGCTCAGGAAGGGGTCGGGGGAGATGACCGTTCGCGCCGAGAAGTTGACGCGCTTGCCCGACAGGTTGGAACGGAAGCGACCCTCCTTGCCCTTCAGGCGCTGGGCCAGGGTCTTGAGGGGACGACCGGACCGGTGACGCGCGGGCGGGATGCCCGAGGTCTGGTTGTCGAAGTACGTGGTCACGTGGTACTGGAGCAGTTCCCAGAGGTCCTCGACGATCAGCTGGGGTGCGCCCGCGTCCCGGTTCTCGCGGAGGCGCTGGTTGATGCGCAGTACGTCCACCAGCTTGTGGGTCCGGTCGTCCTCGGACCTGTCGCCGGATTCCAGTGTGATCGAGGGACGAACGGTCACGGGAGGGACTGGAAGCGCCGTCAGGACCATCCACTCGGGCCTCATGGCATTGCGGTCCAGGCCTAGGGGGCCGAGGTGCTCGTCGGGTATGCGCTCCATTCTCTCGCGGACCTCCTTGGGGGTCAGCTTGTGACCGTTCTCCCTGAAAGTGGTAGGCTTGTCGAGGGTGATCTTCTTCTGCTCCTCACCGCAGTGGGGACAGACCTTGACCTGGATGGCGTCCTTGATCGCTGCCTCCGCCATCTCCTCCAGGTCGATGTGGGAGGCCACGTAGTCGCCGTACTCCTCCAGGTCCTCCTGGTATCCAGACATGCTGCTCTCGGAAAGGAGCATCTTCCCGCAGGACCGGCAGCTAGCCTTCAGGAGGGTCTTGATGAGCTTGGTGTAGCCAACATGTATGACCGGCATCGCCAGGTCGATGTGCCCGAAGTGGCCCGGGCACTCGTCCACCTTGTGGCCGCAGGTCTTGCACCGCAGACCGGGCTCGATGACGCCCAGCCTCGGGTCCATGAGGCCCATCTCGATGGGGAACGAGTCCTCGTCGTAGGTGTCGGCGGTGATGATCTTGGTGGCGCTCATCTTGCGGATCTCCTGGGGTGACAGGAGACCGAACTTGATCGAGGAGATGCGCTTCCGGATTCCGCTTGCTCGCATTCTTTTCACCCCCTCCCTTCATATCCTCCAATTGAAGTCTCATGACCACTCCAAGTGACATCAGCTCGTCCAGGAGCAACTTGAAGGCGTAGCTTGTCTGGATGGGGTGGATGTTGCCGTTCTCGCCGCAAACGGGACAACGCAGCATGCCCCGCCGGTCGATCATGGCGATGTGACCGCACTTGGGGTTACCGCACACGTACTGGATGGTGCCGTCGGACTCGTCGAGAAGCTTGTCCTTGATGACCATGGCCGCGCCGTGACCGATCAGACAGTCCCGCTCCATCTCACCGAACCGGAGACCGCCCTGACGGGCACGGCCCTCGGTGGGCTGGCGGGTCAGGATCTGGACGGGACCGCGGGACCGTACGTGCATCTTGCCCGACACCATGTGGTGCAGCTTCTGGTAGTAGATGACGCCCCCGAATATCTCGGTCTGGATCATGCGGCCGGTGCGACCGTCGTACATGACCTCCTTGCCATTGTGCTTGAAACCGTTGGCGATGAGGCCGCGACGCAGCTCATCCTCGGGCTCTCCCGAGAACACGGTGCCGCTCACGATCCGGCCCTCCATGGAGCCGACCTTGCCACCCAGCATCTCCAGCACGTGGGCGACGGTCATACGCGACGGGATGGCGTGGGGGTTGATGATGATGTCAGGGGTCACGCCATCGGCGGTGAAGGGCATCATCTCGCCGGGTACCAACAGACCCATGACGCCCTTCTGCCCGTGACGGGAGGCGAACTTGTCGCCGATCTCGGGTATCCGCAGGTCGCGGACGTGGACCTTCACCATCCGGGAGCCGTTCTCGGACTCGGTGATCATCACGTTGTCGACCCAGCCCTTCTCGCCGGGCCGGACGATGACGGAGGTCTCCCGGCGCTTCTGGGGCGTCAGGAAGTCCGTCTGCTCCTCCAAGAAACGCGGGGGTGAGGTCTTGCCCACCAGCACGTCCCCACCGTTGACGTACACCTCCGGTGAGATCAGCCCGTCCTCGGAAAGGTTGTTGTAGGTGGTGTCGACACGGGCGCCCCGGATGTCGGGGGAGGGTATCTCGAAGTGGTCCTCCTGACCGCCGGGATAGCGCCGCTCCTCGGCCCGGTAGGTCCGCATGAACGACGACCGGCCCAGGCCCCTCTCCACCGATGCGGAGTTGAAGATGAGGGCGTCCTCCATGTTGTACCCGTGGTAGGACATGACGGCCACCACGAAGTTCTGGCCCGCCGGCCTCCTGTTGAACTGCAGCAGGGCGGTGGGCTTGGTCTGGACGATGGGCACCTCGGGATAGTGCAACAGGTGCGACCGGGTGTCCGGTCGGATGCGGTGGTTGGAGAACGAGAGGCCCAGGGACTGCTTGGCCATACCGGAGCCCATGGTGTTCCTGGGGGAGGCGTTGTGCTCGGAGTAGGGCACCAGGGAGGCGCAGACGCCCAGGATGACCATGGGGTCCACCTCCATATGGGTGTGATCGTCGGTGATGTCCGGCGGGAACATGGCGATGAGGGCGTTCTCCTCCTCCTCCGCGTCGAGGTACTCGATGACACCCTCGCGGACCAGGTCCCGGAAGCCAACACGGTCCTCGCGCAGGTCCTCCAGGTGCTGCTCGGATATGAGAAGGTTGCCGTTCTCGACGACCAGGAGCGGCCTTCGCAGGCGGCCCTCGTCACAGTTGATTATTATCTCGTTCATGCCCTCGTCGAGGGAGATGTTGACCTCGAACGACAGCAGGCCCTGGCGGCGGCGCTGGCGCACCTCCTCCAGCAGCTGACGGGGGTGGCCGTGCAGGCCGACCAGGTCCCCGTTGAGGTATATCCTGGTCTCCCGTTCCTGCTGACCGGTGACCTCCTTGACGCCCAGGTTGCTGAGCATCCATCGGACCTCGGTCTCGTCGTAGCCCTCGCTGACGTCGACGATGAGGGCGCAGTTCTTCACCAGACCGCAGTTCTGACCCTCTGGTGTCTCGTTGGGACACAGACGGCCCCACTGGGTGGTGTGCAGGTCACGGGCCTCGAAGTGGGGCTGTGATCTGGTGAGGGGCGAGGTCACGCGGCGCAGATGGGAAAGGGTCGACATGTACGAGGTGCGGTCCAGCAGCTGGCTGACGCCGACGCGGCCGCCGACCCAGTTGCCCGTCGCCAGAGCGTGGAACAGCCTCTGGGACAGGATGTCCGGCCGGATGGCCGAGCTGATCTTGATCTCCTTCTTGCGGGAGAAGCTCCTTTCCAGCTGGTACTTCAGGTCCTTGCACAGGTTGGTGAATGCCACCCGGAACAGGTCCTCCATCAGGTCCCCGGCCAGCTTGAGGCGCTTGTTGGCGTAGTGGTCCTTGTCGTCGGGCTCCCGCTTGCCAAGTGAGAGCTCCAGAACGGTGCGCGCGATGCGGCCCAGGAAGATGGCCTTCTTGTACCGGGCCTCGGGGGTGTCGCCAAGGTGGGGAAGCAGGGATCGGTCGAGGATGCTCTCGACCTTCTTCGTCCTGTACTCCTTGGCCTGGCCTGTAGCGAACTTCTTCTCCAGGTAATTGATGGCGTCCTCGGTGGTCTGGATGCCGTCTGGCGGGAAGGTCTTGGGGTTCAGGGCCTCCTCGATGTTGGCGTAGAGGATGTTGGCCATCTCGTTCTCGGAGACGATGGACCGGTAGATGTCCGAGTCGTCCTCCATTCCCAGGGCCTTCATGAGCACTATCAGGGGTATCTGGCCCGCGGCGGCGGGCACGGAGACGACCAGGACGCCGTCCTTCTTCTTCTCCACCAGGGTCAGGGCTCGGTACCCCTCCCGCTGGGAGAACACCTTTGCGACCTCCACGGCCTTGCCGTAGCGCTCCTGCCTCTCGACCATGACCCGGTTGGGGGCGAGGTCCTCGAGGGAGATGAGCACGCGCTCGGTGCCGTTGATGATGAAGTACCCTCCGGGGTCCAGGGGGTCCTCCTGCATTTCCACCAGGCGCCACTCGTACTCCTCATTGTCCAGCTCCATCTCGGTGCGTATGTTGGTCTGGTGGAGGGCGCAGCGCTTGGACTTGGTCATGATGGGCAGCTCGCCTATCATCACCCGTTCGGGCTCCCGGTCGATGCCGTTCTCCACCACGGTGAACTCCAGGTAGATGGGCGCCTTGTAGGAGAGGGAACGCAGGCGCGCCTCCATCGGGGTGACCTCGTGGGTGGAGCCATTGGCCTCCCTGATGATCGGAAGCTCGATGTGGATGGTGGGGCGGGCGTTGGGGTCGATCTCGAAGGTCACGGGGTCCCTACGACGGCCCACGTGGATCTCGACCTGATGCTCGCCGGTCTTGTCCAGGTCCAGCTTGATGACGCCAAGCAGGCTCGCGTCGTCGTCGATGCGCAGGTTGTCGACGATGCGCTGCATGCGGCTGTCGGGGTTGTCGTGGGTGGGCAGGAAGTCATTGAAGGAGGCGATGTGGTGGTTGACTATCGACCGTTCCTTCAGGAATGCTTCAACGAGTTCTTCCATACTTGGCCACCTCCTAGTCGATGACGAGCCGGTACGCGTATGAGATGCCGGCGGTCTCGCTCCTCCTTATTACCTTCACGATGCTCCCCCTGGAGATCTCGCCCACACGCAGCTCGAGACTGCGTATGCAGGTGTCAGACCTCTTGATCTTCGGGAGCTCTTCTATGCTGATGGAGTACTTCCCAAGCACCTCATCGGCCTCTTCCTTGCTGAGCAACCTGTGCTCAGGGACATGAATGTGATTCATCACCTCGAACCTAGACATGACAATCCTCTCCTCGACGCACAATTTGGGTCCCCGGACTTCGATCGGTAGGGCTGCCAGGTGGTGGTCTCAAAAAGCCGTTCTCAACTCGAGACTCCACCCGGCGGGCTTCTCCTCTAATCCTCGTTCCTCGCGCTTGCCTTGGGCCGATGGGCCTGTGGGGATTCGAACCCCAGACCGTCTGGTATCTTCGGCATAGGATGCCTTAAAAGCCAGACGCTCTTTCTAGGGGACGCCGCCCTCACCGAACGATTCGTCCCTACCTAGCTGAGCTACAGGCCCCTACGACCTAAGACCGCGCGCGGGCTACATAAAGCAATCCATATTTAAGGATTGCGCTCCCTGGCCCGAATCACGGGCGTCATTCTCATGATTCGGGAGGAATCCGACCGGCGAGGGCCCTCCGCGCCGGGGATTTTATGTATGATGACGCAATGTAGGCCGCACGTGACCGACGAGTTCTACGTGGCGGGGCATGTGCTATCGGGGGGTCGGTTCTTCGATGGTCACGTGTTGGTCGATGGCGGCAGCGTGGTCGCCGTCGTGGAAGGCCCCCCACCTGTGCCACCCCAGGCCACGGGCCTCGTCCTCCCGGGCCTCATCAACGCCCACACCCACGTGGGCGACGCGGCCGTGCCCCCGCCACCGCCGGACCTGGGTCCGGCCGGGATCTTCCCGCCACCGGACGGTTACAAGCACAGGATGCTCGCCAATCTTCCCCAGGAGGAGCTGGAGGCGGGCATCACCCGGTACCTGGACCTCATGGGGGCCCAGGGCACCGTCGAGCACACCGACTTCCGGGAGGGCGGGCTCCCTGGCGTTGACCTGTTCCGAAGGGCATCCGATCGAGCGGAGGCGCCACCCCGTGGCCGCATCTTCGGTCGCCCAGCCGGCATGGAGTTCGACCCAAGGGAGCTGGCCGAGCTCCTTGCCTCGGTGGATGGCATCGGACTCTCCGCGGCCATGGACTGGCCCCGGGAGCTGACCAGGGACGTGGTGACGGCCGCCCACGACATGGGCAAGCCCGTAGCGCTCCACTGCTCCGAGTCGGAGAGGGAGGAGCTGTCCTGGGTGCTGGACCTGGAGCCCCAGTTCCTCGTGCACATGGTCTTCGGCACGGACCAGGACTTCCGGGACCTGGCCGCTGCTGGCGTACCCGTGGTGGTGTGCCCCCGGTCGACCCACAGGTTCACGAATGCCCCTCCCGTGGTGGCGATGGCCCGGGCCGGGGTGCAGCTGCGGGTCGGGTCCGACAATGCGATGCTCCAGGGCCCCTCGGTACTCGACGACCTCATCCTCCTGTGGTCACAACCAGGGGTCCGAGAACATCTGGACCCGATGGAGATGCTTGCCTGGGTCCTCGGTTCTGCGAAGGGTTCAAATATGCATGGCGATATTGGAGTCTACGCCGGGTCCAGGGACCTGGCTGTGCTGACCTTCGAGGGGTCAGACCCGCTCGCATTCATCGAGGGTCCTCACGCACCCAGCGCGAAGCTGGTCATGATCGAGGGTCGAGTCTGGAGGCGGTGAGATGAAGATGCCCAAGATCAGTGAGTACATGACCAAGGACCCGATCTTCCTGTACGTCCCCGGCACCCGCCGGGAGGCCATGAAGATCTTTGTCAACAAGACCATCTCGGGTGTTCCCGTGCTCAGGGAGGACGACGACAAGCTGGTGGGCATCATCACCAGGGCGGACGTGTTCGCCAAGCCCAACGAGGACCAGCTGGCCATGATCATGCGCAAGGACCCGGTCACTTGCGGTTGCGACTGCACCCTGGACGTGGCCGCCAAGCGGATGATCGACAACAACATCCACAGGCTGCCCATCCTCGACGATAACGAGAAGCTGGTGGGCGTCATCTCCCCCTTCGACATCCTGGCCTACATCGAGAAGTTGGACCTGGACCAGACCGTGGAGACCGTCATGCGCAAGGGCGTGGTCCCGCTGTACGGCAAGATGCCCGCGAACGTGGCCCTGGAGGTCATGAAGCTCACCGGTGCCAAGGCCCTTCCCGTGCTGGACGACGAGGCCAAGGTGGGCGGCATCATCACTGACAGGGACATCTACGCACAGATCCACATCGATTCCAAGATGGTGGAGTCCGAGCTGGGTCCCGAGACCGAGGAGGACCCTTGGACGTGGGACAGCCTGCGGAACATCATGAAGCTCTACCACGACGTCGGCAAGGTGGAGATACCAAATACCCCCATAGAGGAGTTCATGGTGACGGACCCCGATACCGTCCAGCTGAAGACCTCCGTCTCCAAGGCGGCCCGGTCGCTCACCCTGGGGCGCTACAACCAGCTACCCGTCCTCGACGTGCGCGAGCACCTGGCGGGAATGATCTTCGACGTGGACCTTTTGACCGTCCTTGTCAAATAGAACCAGAACCCGGAGGCCCCCTTCATGCAACAGGACCATGACCTTGCCGACCAGGAAACGCGAGAGGCGGTCACCTCCCTGGCCAAGCGCCGTGGTTACCTTTGGCCGTCCTTCGAGCTGTACGGCGGCATGAGGGGCTTTTACGACTACGGTCCCTTGGGCACCGCCCTCAAGCGGAACATCCAG
>JAUVRF010000601.1 GCA_030597775.1 Methanobacteriota archaeon
CGGGTGGCCCGCATCTTGCGCACCATGAGGTATCGCTTGATCTCGTTGCCCAGCTTGTCCGTGCCCAACTCTATGATGCCATCCACGAGGAAGTACTCGGGTCGGTCGTCCACCATCTGGGTCTCCAGGATGATGAAGGTGGTAACGCCGCGCTTCCGCAGCTTGAAGAAGAAATCCTGGAGCTTCTTCCGGATGACGGGCCCCTCTACGCCCAGCAGTGAGAGCAGGGCGTTCATCGAGTCGATCACGATGTACCTGGGAGGGGTCTCCACCTCCTTCGCGTCGGATTCGGCGTGGGGCTCGTAGACCGACATTGGAGCGGTGGCCCGCTCGAGTATGAGGTTGAGGTAGTCCTCCTCCTTGAAGAGTGAGGAATCCCATACCTCCAGATCCGCCTTGAAGGAGGCCACGTCCACTATCTGGATCTGAGGGGTGATGGGGATGCCCATGCTCTTGACGTTGTTCAGGTGGCCCTCCTTGGACTCCTCGAAGGTGATGTAGATGGCCCTCTCCTCCTCGTGCCCGTCCAGGTACCTCTGGAGCAGGTTGTACAAGAAGCTGGACTTGAGGGTACCGGCACCCCCTACCACGAGTATGATCGAACCCTGTGGGGGCTCTGTGTGGAACACAAGGTCCATTCCCTCGATGCTGTCAAGGAACACCACTTCAGGCACCTCCCTCTGAGCTGAGCTTGATGAGATTGTCCCGCATGATGGCGATCTGCCGCTCGTCGGCCATGTACTGGACCGAGTTGAGGATGTCGTCGATGAGCTCGCGGGTGAGCTGGCGACGGTTCAGCGTCTCCAGGAACGTACCGTGCTTTACGCACTTCTGGGACAGCATCCTGACGGCCACGTCGTGGGGGATGACCCGTTCCATCTCCTGGACCACCCGTTGGGCGAGGGGGTTGCTGTTCACGTCCCTCGTGGACGTCTGGGTCCCGTCGGTGCTCTGGGCCTCCCGGGCCAGCTTCTCCTGGAGGGCCTCGGTCACGATCTCCCTTATCGTCCTGTCGGTGTCAAGAGCGTACTGCTTGAGCCGCCGGAACAGGGCCAGGTCCAGATCGATGGTGGTCTTCTTGACGGAGCGTCCCATGGAAATCAAGTAATCATTACCGGCCCTATATATATAAATATTGGCCCGGCCCTTATTCCTGGTAACCATCGACGAGATGGCCCTACTGGCCTCGACTGGCTCCCCTGCCTGTCGGGCACATCGAACGCAGGGGACAACCATCACACCCGGGCTCTTTTCGGCAATATCCCTTCGCAACCTCCACCAGGGCCGCATGGTAATTGTTGTAGATGCCCACGTCCTCCTCGATGCCCCGGGTGAACCATGCGGCCACGTCATCGTACGAGGGGCCGGTCTCGATGCCGATCCTGACCAGGACGCGCCTGGTGTACGCGTCCACGACGAAGACGGGCTGCTTGGCGGCGTACAGGATGATGCTGTCCGCGGTCTCGGGTCCGATGCCGTTCACCGAGAGGAGGTCCGACCGCATCCGGTCCCTCGGTCCGGCCAGGAAGGTCTCCAAGGACCCGTCGGCGGTCCCTTGGACCATGGCGAACCGGTCCCTGAGGCGACGCGCCTTCTGCCGGTATGTGCCCGAGGAACGGATCAACGCCTCCAGCTCCTC
>JAUVRF010000542.1 GCA_030597775.1 Methanobacteriota archaeon
ACGTACCACTCAGGGAACTTGTACAGCGCGTATGTAAGTATCAATGCTAGCTGGATGGCTAAGATCTCGGCCACCGCGTAACTGGTGAACTGCCATATGATGGGCCGCAGGACGAAGTACATTGTCATTCCCACGGCGAATAGGATGATTATCTGTATCAACCGCTGCATGCCCTTGCGGACGATCCAGAGGATGACGAAGGTGAATATGATCACCATGCCGATGTACATCAAGGGGTTGGTCGGGTCGTCCACGTCGTCACCGAAGGCCCGGTACTCCTTCGGCATGAGGGAGGAAACGGCCATTGCGAGCAGGATGGACACGACGAACAGCGTCAGCATGATGACGCTGGAACGATACGGTTTCACTGTAGATTGCACTCCTTCGATCCAAACAAGCCCGTCTCACTCGACGTGGGGACGGGCGTAAGCGATATTTCCGGTGACCTTCTCGATGAGGATCTTCATCTCCGCACCTCTCGGTGCTCCCGTGACGAAGATGGTGTAGTTGCCGAGCTTGGCCACGCCATCGCCCTTCTTGCCGATGTCCTCTATCAGGACGTCGTATATCTTGCCCTCCTGGAGGGCCGCGGACTCGCGGGTGGTGCGCTTGGCCTTTCGGACGGCCACCGGTCGATGGCCCCCACAGGCGTCGCAGCGGAGCACCATGGTGCGTCCCTCGCGGACAAGCCTGGTGTCGGGACTGCGGCACTCCTGGCAGTAGACGTATGCGTTGAGGAAGCTGCCCAGCTTGTCCTCGATGTTCTTCTTGACGACCCTGCCCTTGAACATGGCCCGCCTGCCGTCCATGGTACCTGCCGTGCCCAATTCACGGATCATGTACTGGAAGAAGGCGAGGTGCTCGCGGCGGATCACGTCGGCGACGTCGCCGAAGTTCCTCCACACGGTGGTCTTCCCCTCGTACAGCACGTCGATCTCCGGAAGCTCGAAGCGGGAGACCTTCGAGATATCATCTGGCAGGCGCTCCCGGGCGCGCTTGAGAAGTGCAAGGTAATCGTCACCAGACATGGGTATCGCCGTTGCAAAGTGTACTTCCCCTTAATAACCTTACCCCGGTGATGGGAATCGACCGAACGTTAATGAGCATGATATTCCCTGTTCCGATTAATGGAAAGAATGATGACATCAATATCATACCCTTTTCGTATTCTCAGATAGTAAGTTATAAGGGTCCAATATCCAATTAGCAATCGTGGACGAGGAACCCGAGGTCAAGGGCGGCAGCGAGGGCGACATACGCAGCCTATACTACTGGTCGCGGACAGCCTTCATGATCCTCATCATCGCTGGGGCCATCTGGGTAGCCCTCGCAGCATACCGTTTCTACCTCGGTGCCACGTGGTGGGGGCGGGATTGGTCCTCGGGCTCGACGAGCGCGACGACGCAGGTCCTGGTCGGTGTGGCGTTCATCGCCGCCGCCCTGGTCTGCTTCTTCCTGGCTCGACGGACGAACAACGAGATCGTCACGGTGTTCTCGGCCCGCCGGTTCCAGGTGCCCCGGGAGAAGTTGCTGGTATACAGCATCCTGGCACTCCCCTTCGGATTCATCGTCCCGGGGCTGCTGCTCGCGTTCGTCAACGTGAAGCTGTCGGTCCCCGAGTTCCTGCCATCCCATGCCGAGGCCTATCCCGAGGCGATGCCTGGCTACGTCGTGGTGCCCAAGGACGACATGCCCTCGGAGGAGCCCGAGGCGAGCCTCATACCCGAGGACGCACCCAAGGACCTGCCCCCCCTCGGGTTCGAGGCCATGCCGGTGTCCGAGGAGGAGGCTCAGCCCGCCCCGGAGTTCTTCGGGGACATGCCCGCGTTCCCCTCATCCGCCCTGCCGGCAGCAGCGCCCCAGGAGGCCGTTGCTCCAACTCCCCCACCTGTGGCACCGCCCATGGAGGCCGTCGTCGAGGATATCCCCGATGAGG
>JAUVRF010000214.1 GCA_030597775.1 Methanobacteriota archaeon
GGGCGACACTGGCCAGGTGTGGATCGTCATCGACGGCGAGAGCTATCCGATGGTGGCCGACCCCGATGATACCGACACGATGGACGGCCAGAGGTTCACATACGAGACCAAGATGTCCAAGGGCGATCACCCCTACTACTTCACGGGCAAGGACTCCTTCGGGAACGATGCCGTGGGGTCCAGCGCGGGAGAGGACAACACGAAGAGCTCCCCCGACGTGTCGGAGAAGAAGGTTTCCGACACACCTGGCCCCGCTGCTATCCTGGTGGCAATGGCCATGCTGACCCTTGTCGCGCTCCACCGGGTCCGCAGACGCATGGGGTCCAGGCCCTAGGGAGAGGGAACGGAGCGGCACCGAGGCGGAGAGTCCGGACATCGGGTCTCATCGTCCCTCGGGTCGTGATGGATGTTACAAGAGATGATCAGGTGAACGGTAATGACGCCCGCAACTTCACAGCGTACCGGGTCCAAGGCCTGGCCTATGGCCCGACTTCGAAAGTTATATAGCAATGGCCATTGATTTGGAGAGGAACTCGTAGGGGGGATCGAATATCATAAAGAAGTATCAGACACGAGTTGCGATAATGAGCCTTCTCGTCATCGCCATGCTCCTCAGCCCTGTGGTAGCGCCGGCACCCGAGCTCGAGGTCGAGTACTCCGTTGAGATCGAGGAGCTGCCAGGAGGGGCCGAGAGCCCGGGAGGGGCGAGCTCTTTCACGTTCGAGTATGAATTCTCAGGATCAAGACTGCTGTTCTGGGGATGGACCGGGGCTGACGACATCAGGGTGATGAACAAGAACCTCGACACGGTCAAGACGATCGACCTGCCGACGGAGGGCTTCCAGGTGCACGGCACCAGGTGGTCCGATTGGGGGTCCGTCATCGTGTGGGGGAACAACGGCACCGGGACAGAGGACTCGCTCCTGGTCTACCAGTACCCCGACCTTGAGCTGAACGCCTCGTTCATTCCGAGGGAGACCATACCCCTGGAGACCATAGACTCGGCGATCCTCGTGGCCGGAGACCTTATAATCGTGGTCGCGGGCAGGGATGCGAACGGGACGAGCCGGATCCTCACCTTCGAGACCCAGTCCAACCGTCCTCACGCGGAGCAAAAGCTGACCGACAACCTGACGATCCAGACCCTTGGAGCCATGGGTCTGAGACTGGTCGCCCTCGATGTCGAGGGCGGGGCGACCATCATCAACACCAGTGCCTGGTTCTTCGAAGAGAGGCTGGAGATGATGACGGGCCCGTTCTCTTGCTACTACCAGACGGTCAACCATCCATGGACCCTGGGGAACGAGGACGGCCAGGTGCGCGTGATGCAAGACTTCCTTCTGAACCAGAGCTTCACGTACACCGTGGAAGTCCCATCGGTTCAAGGGGCATGCTGTATAGGGAACAACAATTCGGACAACATCGTGGTGGCATCACCCCTCCCGGGAGGCGGCTCGAGGATACAGGTGTTCCACCAATACTATGGCGAGTTCCAGATAGGTGACGAGGTCGAGATCGAAGGCACCATCACCACGTTGGTCCCAGACCCCGACGTTTATAACGAGTTCTCGGTGGGGACCTCGGACGGGGTCTTCATGAAGTTCAACGTTACGGACTATATATACATCGAACAAGAGTCAAAACCGGATAAGGACGAAGGCCGCCTCCTGGTACAAGTGATCTCGATCCTTGGCCTCGTGAGCATCCTGGTCATCGTGCTCATCGTATGGCGCATGCGGAAGGCCAGACCCACCGAGAACGAATGAGGAACAGGACAACCCCGACGGCCATGGCGTCGAAAGGCATCAACTATTTCCGTCGGTTACGACATCATTCAGAAGGAGGACCCCTCCCATGGCAATGGACCCCGTGTGCAGGATGATGGTCGACGAGGAGAGCATGGAGTGGACCGTGGATCACAAGGGAAAGGTCTACCACTTCTGTTCCCGTGGTTGCGGGGAGGAGTTCCAGGAGAATCCCGAGTTCTTCCTGGCCGGCGGGATATCAAGGAACAGCCATTGCTCCTGTTGCGGGCCCTGAGGGTACCAGCAACACTTCTCTAGCATACCCTCCCTTCCCCGGCCCCGAGGCATCCCCATGCTCAAGGGCAACACAGTGGACCTGGAACTTGTCGAGAGGGAGGACCTACAGGTCATCCGCGACTGGGACAACGACGTGGACTTCGTGGGCGAGTACGAGCCCTGCTCCCAGTCCACCCTGTCAGCCCTGCAGAAGCAGTTCGACGAGAAGGGCGAGTCGGACTGGTGGTTCGTCAGGAGGAAGGACGGGACGTCCGTGGGCTACGTGGCCCACTGGAAGGCGGCGGGTGGCATCGGCATCGGCTACATGCTCGTTCCCGAGGAGAGGAGCAAGGGCCTGGGCAGCGAGGCCATCCAGATCCTGGTGGACCACATCTTCCTGCACAAGGACGTGGTGCGGGTCCAGGCCGAGACCCATCCAGACAACCCGGCCAGCCAGCGGGTGCTGGAGAAGGCGGGGTTCCAGAAGGAGGGCATCCGCAGGAAGGCCTTCTTCAGCCGGGGCGTCCACAGGGACACCGCGCTGTGGAGCCTCCTGCGCGATGAGTGGAGGGCCCCGGGTGCTGCCCGTCGGGTACGTCCCGGAAGAAGGAAATGGGTGACATCAATAACCATCGGCGTCGGGTTGGCCGCCGTGGCCCTGGCCGTCGTCTGCGCGACCCGGGGTAGGGTGGAAGGGGAGTAAGGAACGGACCGCAACCCACACGACTTAAGGTTGTTATACGATAACCCCAATCAAGGAAGGGGCGATGACATGGAATTGTATGGGTACGTTTCCCGATACAGGAACGCAAGACACGAATTCTACCAGTGGCAGAATTCGGCGGAAGTTGTCCAGCGGCTCATGATGGCCTTCACCTTCGCTTGCCTAACCGGCCTGGGGGCCTACATCCGCGTGTACACCCCCCTGTCGCCCGTACCCTTCACCGGTCAGGTGTTCTTCGTCCTCCTGAGCGGGGCCGTGCTGGGAATGAGGTACGGGGGCATCAGCCAGTTGATGTATGTGCTCCTCGGCGTCATAGGCGTCCCGTGGTTCGCCGGAGGGGCCAGCGGCGTCGAGTACGTGGCCGGCGCTACCGGCGGCTACCTGGTGGGCTTCATCATGGCAGCCCTCTTCGTGGGGTACTTCGTGGACCGGGACACCAGGGCCAGGTCTCTCACGGGCCTCGTTCCAGTGATGATCGCCGGAGTCCTCATCATCTACGTCCTCGGCGCGACCTGGCTGGCCATATTCCTGGACCTGGACCTCTGGCAGGCGATCGCCCTGGGCATCGCTCCCTTCCTGCTGCTCGATGTGGTGAAGGCCGTCCTCGCCGCCGGGGCCGCACGGGTGTTGACCGAGCGGGGACCCGTCGCAGGAACGTGAGGAAGGCGGGAACCGCCCCTATCTCCGATGCATCCAGGCGATGACTACCAGTGCCACCGTTACCAGGATCACGGTCGTCCTTGTGAACGAGCCGCGAGATCGGGCTCATTCCCTTAGCGCCTTCATCCTCCGGATGTACATCGTGGCGACGACGAGGGTCAGAACGACCATCAGCGCGTCGGGACCTGGGGTGTTCTTGGGTACGAGGCCACCCCCCCTCTCCGGTACTTCGAACCAGACATCCCCTTCACGGGAGTATTCGTAGCCATCGAAGGTCCTGAACTTGAGGGTGTGTTCTCCCGAATTCAACAGATTAAAGGTCTGGTTGTACGTCCAACTCCATCGAACGTTTGGGCGCGGTCCAGTGGGCGCGGGGCGGCGCGCGCCTGCGGACGGCCCCGCGAGGATAGGGGCAGGATGGTGCCCGGGTCCGTCCCAGAAAATTATAACACCCCTCCCGATAATCATACCGGGTTCCGGGAGGTGGGAACCCATGAGACCGAATACCAGCAGACTTCTAGCCATCAGTATCCTGTTCGCCCTGCTCCTTCCGACGGCGTCCCCCGTCGTCACGGCGGCAGCCGAGGGGCCCTTCGTCGATATCACCGGCATCAACGCCCAGATCGAGGTGGGCACCGACACCGGGTTCACAATCCGCGTGTACATGCTAGACGGCACGGACAAGACCGGCATGGCCCCGGTCACGGCGACCGCGTCCACCGATCTGGGGACGGTCACACCCGCCTCCGATATCACCGACGTGAACGGCTACTGCTACTTCAACTACGAGGCGCCCGCCTCCATCGACGAGCCCGTGGAGGCCACGGTCACGGTCGTGGCCCAGCAAGGAAGCGAGCCCTACCCCTCCAGCTACGAGACCACCCTGGTCA
>JAUVRF010000476.1 GCA_030597775.1 Methanobacteriota archaeon
AGGGTGAGTAGTTCTCCGAGATGTTGCATCGAAGGCACTGGACCAGCACCCCGTCGCCGACGGTCGTCACCTTGGCCCTGGCACGGCACCTGGGACAGATCGCGTCCCGGACCTCCACTTCCTTTCGTCCGTCGATATAGGACGTCAGCATGTAGGGCCAGACCATGCGCCTCCAGGTGAATGTGGCCTGGGTCCGCTTACCTTCGTCGTCGCTCATGGGCAACGGGAGACCGTGGTCATATTTAACGGATGCGGCAAAAAAAGAGGGGCCATGGCTACCGCCCCGGGAGGGGGTTTCGATGGGGGCCCTGTTTCCGGCCCTCGCGAATCATGCCATTATCTATATTAATCACCTACCTCCATCCGTTCGCAAGTAGTGGAGGGAATAGTCGTGATGGATAGGGTCGAGTCGGGGATTCCTGGTCTTGACGAGATGATCGAGGGCGGTTTCGTTCTTCCTTCTGCGGTGCTCATCGCTGGAGCGCCTGGAACCGGGAAGACAACCCTAGCGGTGCAGAGCTTGTTCTACGGGGCCCGAAAGGGCGAGACGGGAATGTTCATCACCGCCATCTCTGAACCGAACTGGGTCGTGCAAAAGTTCCTTGGGTCGTTCCAATTCTACGATCAGAGCCTGATCGACCAGGGTAGAGTGGTGTTCGGGGACGTGGGCGAGGCCCTGCGCGACGATCCGAGCGTTGTCCTGGAAGTGATACAGACAGAGGTCGACAGGTACTCACCCAACCGCCTGGTCATCGACCCCGTGTCCGTGATGCGCATCGCCATCGACGACGACCGGCGCTACCGCGAGTTCCTCCATGACCTCATCACCTACATGAAGGCGTTCAACTGCGTCAGCTTCCTGACCGCGGAGTTCGATTTCTCCTCCATCATCACCGCGATGGAGGGTTACATGGTGGACTGCATCGTCCTCCTCTCGTATCCTCGGGAGGAGAACACACGCCGCAAGTATCTTGAGGTGCTCAAGATGCGTGGGACCAAGCATCTGACCGGCGAGCAGTCCGTTGACATCGACAAGTCCGGATTCATCGTGCAGCCTGGCCTCAGGTAGTGCCTGCGATGGTTTGAGATGTGGGGTTACGACCGTGAACCAGTTCCGCGTCGGCATCCGCTTGGTGGACGAGCGGCTGCGTCTCGCGGAGGGGCCGACCCGCGTTCTGTTCATATCCTCTCCAGGCATAGACCCGGCGCCATACGGAGTGAACTCCGCCGTGGCGGCCCTCAAGGAGGGCCTGGAGGTCACGTACCTCGTCAACAACAAGCCCGCCGACGCCATCAGAGCTGTCGCTGACCTGATGGGGTTCGACCTTGAGGAGTGGGAATCCAAGGGCCAGCTCCGGATACTGGACAGCTTTTCCGGATACATGAACATCCCCTCCAACGAGGAGCATCGGCTCGACACGCCCCAGGACACCAGCACGATGATCGAGGCCATCTGCGACCTCACATCAGAGGGCAATGTCGTCATATTCGACAGCCTCTCGTCCTACATCGACATGTGCGAGGGGGGCGAGACCGACGGAATGGAGCGCCTCATGCGGATCGTTGGTTCCCTCTGCAAGGATCATCATTTCGTGGGCCTGTTCTCCACCTGGGGCTACGAGCCCGAGAACATACAGACCATCCGGGAGGCCTTCGACACCGTGCTGTCGCTTCAGCCGGTCGAGAGGCTCACCATCGTTCGCCAGTTCCTGCGGGCGGAGAAGATCGACGGGCAGGAGTTGCCCGACTTCGTCGTCCCCATCAAGGTCATGCAGCCCGGTGGCGTCCGGGTGTTCTTCCCCAAGATCCTGGTGACAGGACCCTTCCATTCTGGCAAGTCCAGCATAGTCAAGGCCATCTCCACGTCCTCGGTATCGGTGGACCGTTTGGGCACCACCATCGCGATGGACCACGGTTACCTGGACCACAAGGGCTTCGCTGCCGACATCTTCGGCACGCCTGGCCAGGAGAACTTCGACCCGATCCTGGAGTACCTGGCCGAGGAGGCGGTCGCGGTGATACTCGTGGTGGACGCCACCAAGCCCGACACGTTCCCCAGGGCACGGACGATGCTCCAGCTGACCAAGGGATACGCGTTGCCGCTTGTAGTGGCCGCGAACTTCTCGGACCTGGAGGAGTCCCTGACCCCGGACCAGGTCCGCGACGGGCTGGGTCTGCAATCCAACGTTCCCGTGATCCCGACCATAGCGGTGCGGGGGGCGGGGGCCGAGGAGCTGCTCGAGATGTTATTCGAGCTCCTGATGAGCGAGGAGGGGCTCACCCACGGCGAAGATG
>JAUVRF010000197.1 GCA_030597775.1 Methanobacteriota archaeon
CGGCCATCCCCCAGTACTACTACGAGAAGGAACAATCGTGGGTGGAGGACGTGCAGTTCGGTCTGGGCTGGGCCTCGGACGAGGAATACCGGCTCAACGGGACCCTCAGCATCGGACGGGTGCTTAGCACAACCGTAGCGGGCGTGAGCAGCCTGGTCGCGAGGACCCTGTTCTACCAGGAGGTGGCCCTCTCCCACACCGAGACGCTGGACTTCCAGGAGAGCAACGCCTGGGGCCGCCACTACCTGCTCCTCTACGGCGAGGGCGGTGGCCAGACCGGCGGCCTGTTCTGGCAGCGGCCCTTCGCCGACGAGCTGGCGACCCTGGGTTTCAACGCGGAGCAGTACGGCGATACCCTCGAGAACGACCGCCAGACCATGCTGGCCCGGGGCGCCTACGTCCGGTCCAACTACATGGAGATCATGCTCCACGGGAACTGGTACTGGTACGTTCCCGAGATGAACGGCCCCGACGAGTACTCCACGTCCGTCAAGAACCTGGACATACGCAACTGGGAGCTGGGACCGTCATTCTTCATCTCCGCCGCATGCCTGATGGGCCGCATCGACGGGGTGCCAGCGGACCAGTCCATCGCGTTGAACTTCATGAGCGCCGGTGTGAACGCGTTCGTGGGGGCCACCCGGTCGACGGGCTCCGAGTCAGGCACCCGTTGGATGGAGTGGTCGCTGCTCTACAACGACACCTCCGTGGGCGAGGCCCTGCGGCACAGCTTCGCCGTCCGCCCGGCGGTGCCCACCGTCTACGTGCGGACGCTCTTCGCCGATCCGGCCTTCAATCCCTTCGAGCCCCAGAACGGATTCTCCGACCAGGGAAGGCCCCGGATAGAATGGTGAAAACGGCCGGATTCTGACCATGCCAGGCCCCCTCACTTGGGTACTGGCAATCTCGCAAGCCTTATAAGGATTGATGGGCATCACTCGTGCAGAGGTTCCATATTTGTCTGGTGGTACCGGTGGTGATGACCCCAGGAAGGGGCCCTTCCGGCGGTGGCTGAACCGCGTGGACCGCAACGTCGACGACGAGGTGAACCGCTTCTTCTCGCCGGAGGAGAAGAGCCACACCGGCGAGCTCGTGGACAGGTACGTGGAGCGGGCGGAGGCCTCCCTCGCCAAGGCGGGCCATGCCGCCAAGAAGACCAAGACCGACCTGGACACCCTTGGCGACGACTACACCGCGCGCATCTTCGGAGGCGGACGCAAGCGTCCCAAGAGCGACCGGGCCAACATCCGGTGGATCACGCGCCGGCCCAAGACGGTGGTGATGGCCATGCTCCTGGTCTCGATGGTCATGGCCGTCCCCGCCCTCAACATCGTCGGCAACGAGGCCCTGGGCATCGACTCCCAGATGCGGGGCGACTTCGAGGTGTTCCTGCCCCCTGACGACCCGACCACGGAGATTATCAACGAGGTGAGGGAGGACTGGGCCACGGACGCCATGTTCCTCTACGGCGAGATGCTGAGCAAGGAGAACGTCACGGATGTGGCCATACTGAAGGCCCTCTCAGCGATCGAAGGAGACGAGGACCATCCACCGCCACCGATGCCGCCGGATGGCTCCGGTTACCAGGAGGACTTCGACTACCTCGCCTACGGCCTCAACCCCTGGCGGGAGGACGACGGCGAGTTGGACGGCATCTCGGCCATCCTCAGCATCCCCATGCTGGTCAAGGTGATCAACCAGACGGCCCAGGAGCTGGCCATCCGACTCGGCGTCGGGGATGTTCCAGGCAACTACAGCATCCCCAACGACCAGGCCCTGATCGACAGGGTCCTGGGGCAGCTTCCCGCGGATGTTGTCAGGCCCATCGTCGCCGACACCGACAGCGACGGCATCTACGACCGCTTCGCCCTCATCGTACTGCTGAACAAGGACCCGGACATACAGAACAAGGTGATGGAGCGGACCCGGCTCATCCTGGACGAGGTGAACAAGGAATGGGAGGGCTCGATGGTCATCTACCTCACCGGTCCAACGCCCCTCATACAGACCATCCAGGAGCGGACCCTCGAGGAGTTCTTCAACGTCATCGGCCTGGTCATCATCGCCCTGATGCTCGCCCTGTTCATCTGGCACAGGACGCCTTGGGTCATAATCATCGCTCTCATGCCCGTGTCCCTCGGTCTATTGGTCGCCCTGGGCATCATCGGTGCGCTCTGGCAGTGGGTGGTGATAACACCACAGGTGGTGATAGTGGCACCTGTCCTCCTAGCTCTGGGCGTATCGTACGGTCTGTACATATCCAACCGGTTCGCCGAGGAGAAGGAGGGTACGCGTGAGGAGCGGCTCTCCAAGGCCGTCAAGGCCATCAATCCCGCCATCATGCTGTCGGCGCTCACCACAGGCATCGGCTTCGCCTCACTGATGATCGGCACCCTCCCGCCCATCTTCACCATGGGCCTCGCCCTGACGCTGGGCATCCTCTTCACCTACATCATGACCTACACCCTGGTCCCGGCCCTCATCATGATCACCAAGTACGAGAAGAAGCGGGAGACGGCGGGGATGAAGACGTTCTCCACCATCCCCTCGCGCAACCGCAAGAAGATAGTGCTGTTCTCCATCATAGCAGTGGTCCTATCGATCAGCCTGATACCCGCGGTACGCCTCGACGCTAACTACCTGGCGATGGCCCCCGCGGACGAGACGGTCGTCGTCCAGATGGACGAGTACAGCAAGTACATGGGCGGCGGCCAGATGGGGCTGTTCATCCTGCGGGACGACCCCTACGAGTACAGCGTCCTCGAGATAATGGACGATACAACGAACAAGGTCAACCAGATCGAGAACACCCAGGCCATGTCCATGGTGGGCATCATGAGCTCCGTTTCCATGCCCGACGAGGTCACAGTGGGCGGCATCACCATCGGGACGGCCGGTCTGAGCTTCTGGGAGGTCGTCCAGACGTTGTCCGACCTGGGGGCCGATAACGCCGCCCAGCTCATGATCGACATGTGGTACGACGTGCTCTCGTACGAGCCCCGGGAGATGCTGATCTCCACCGAGAGCCAGAGGGCCCTCATCTACACCTTCATGCCCTTCCTGGACATCGACGATACCAGGGCGGCGGTGGACGGCGTCAACGCGGTGGTCGCGGAGCAGAACGAGCTCTACAACGACCCGAACCTGCACTCGATCCTCACCGGCATCGCAGCCATCACCCTGGCCGTCAACGACCTCATAATCGCCAGCCAGTTCAACTCCCTGGCCGTCTGCATAGCCCTCACGTTCATCGTCCTGGCCATCATCTTCAGGAGCATCAAGATCGGCTTCCTCACGATCATACCCGTGCTGTGCGTCATCGCGCTGGAGCCCGGGACGATGGTGGCCCTGGACATCCCCCTGTCCACGATCACAGTGATGATAGGCTCCATCGCCATCGGCACAGGCGTGGACTACTCCATCCAGATATCCCAGCGGATACGTCTCGGCGGCTACACGCTGCCCGCGGTGTTCAACGCGGTCGAGAAGGCCGGCACCAGCTTCGTGGAGGCCACCACCACCATGCTCCTGGGCTTCGCCATGTGCCTGTTCATCCAGATCGACTCCATCCAGGAGTTCGTGATAATGATCATGGTGCTCATGGCGTACAACGCCATATTCGCCCTGGTGGTCCTGCCCGCCGTCTACACGATATACATACGGAGGCAGGAGGCCAAGGAGGCCAAGATGAAGGCCAAGCCCAAGAAGGGCCCCTCCACCAGGAGGACCCGCTACGAGAGCATCATAAAGAAGATCTTCCGCATCCGGGACGAGCCCGCGGACCTCTTCACGCCCCGGCAGACGGCGCTACCCCTCGAGATGGAGTCGATAGAGGAGAAGTCGGAGGAGTGAGGGGCTCCCTCCTCCCGGTATATCGATCATATCGATCATATCTATCCTAGTCCATGTCCTGGTTCCGGAGTCTCCAGTACCAGACGCCCACCGCCCCGACCACGACGAGTATCACGAGAAGGATCAGCCACGACGGACCTCCCACGAACCAGCTCCTCTCCTGGGTGACGGTCCATTCTGTCGTGGCGACGTTGCCGGCTGCGTCCACCGCCTCGACCTCGATGTGGTTGTCACCCTCCCCGAGGGTCAGCCTGGTGTCGCCAGCGTAGTCCTTCCAGTCCTTCCCGTCGACGCGCCACCGGACAACGGGCGAGGGGTCCAGGTCGTCGGACACGGCGATCGACACCGTGATGGACAGGTCCTCGATGACGGCCCTGTCCGGTGTCAATATCTCCACCGTTGGTGCCACCAGGTCGAGGGTGATGGTGCCGTAGAAGATGAGGGAGGTGACGTTGTGGGGCCCAAGGAGCTGGGCGTATACGGTCCTCGGACCTCCCGAGGAACCCAGGATGATGGTGGTCGTCCCGTCGATGGAGAGCCACTCGGCGAAGCTATCCTCAATCGACATGGAGACGCGGTAGTGGGTGGCCTCGCTCCCTCCCGTCCAAGAGACGGCCACAGCGGTCCTTGAGACGTTCGACC
>JAUVRF010000400.1 GCA_030597775.1 Methanobacteriota archaeon
CCTCGGGCCAGTCCTCCCCGCGTTGCCTCACCGATCTTGCCAACCCCTCGTAAGTGATCCTCGACAGCAGGTTGTAAAGGTCCCGGGACACGAGGACCCGTTTCCTGGCCAGGACGAAGGGGATCACCCAGATCACCAGGAGAACGATGGCCAGGGTGCCCAGCCATTCCGGGCCGAAGGGTCCCACCCCGATGATGGCATCGTTCAGCTCCAGGTTGACCAGAAGTGCGATGGGAAGGGTGAAGAAGGCGTCGACAGCGATGATCAGGGCGAACACGAGGGACATTCGGAGACCGCCCTCGCCCTTCCAGGCCTGGAGGGCCAGGAAGGCGACCAGCAGGGACAGGAGCGCCACGATCACCAGGTTGATCTCGAAGATCGTCACCAGCACGGGCTGGCCATCGTCGCCTCCATCGCCGTTCCCGCCGTTCGTGGGACCTCCACCGTTGCCACCGTCGTCGGTCGTGTAGTAGTACTCCACCTGGAGGGACCATCCATTGCCCGTGTCCTCCTCGAGGACCAAGGGACCCAGGGTCGTGTCCCCCGCGTCGGTGCAGGTGACGGATACGTCCCAGCGGGGCGAGGCCTCCCTCGTGAATGGGATGTTGATCTTGAGGCGGCCATCCACGTCCGTGGTGCCCGGCAGGTTCTGGACGATGGAGGCATCGTCCCTGTTGGAGACCCTGACCAGGAAGGAATCGGGGGCGGAGTTGATGACGTCCTCGTTGAACGTGAAGTTGAACCAGGTGCTTACGATCTCCTTGCCCTGCAGCTCTATGAAGCGGTTGGTGGTGGTGGCCTCGGAGGTGTAACCATCCTCCACCAGGTAGGTGCCGTAGGAGCCCTCGGCAGCTGCAACGGGCGTAGCAGCCATGAGCAGGGCCAATGCCAATACCAGCAAGGCCAAGCCGGTGGTCCCGATGCTACCCATGAACGTCTGAACACACCAGCTCCAGATATGGTTTTCTGTTAGGTAGGGGCAAAGGTGGCGTTGGATGTACGGGCTCACCTGGCCGCGACCAGGACGTAGAGGATGCCCGCTCCGAGGGCCAGACCGGCTCCCGCTGCGGCCAGGACGACCAGCATCGGCCAGAGGATGTCCTGCCACAAGGTGTCCCAGGACATCCCGTGGAGGGTGAGGACCAGGGCCGCCAGGGCGCCGATCCCCAGTACGGCGAGGGCAGAGGCCCGGACATCGCGGCCTCGAACGCCGTACCTGGAGGCGATCGTCGCCAGGATCAAGGCTGCCACGCCCAGGAACAGCAGGAACACGCTGACGAAGACCGTGGCCGTGGAGGTCAACCGACCAACCTCCCGGGTGCACGCCGTTTCCGCTTCTCGGTGCCTTCCTCCGCCTCGTCCAGACGGAGTGCCTGGTGGACCACCTCGATTATGTCCACGACCCTCAGTCCGGCCGTCCTGGCCGCGGAGGCGTCCCCGATGTTGGTCTCGCACCAGGGGCAGGCCGTCACCAGGGTGTCGGCCCGGGCGTCCTGGGCCATTTCGACCACACGACCTCCGATGCTCGTGGCCTGGTCGGGGAATGCGGTCTTGAGCCCGCCCCCGGAGCCGCAGCATAGGCTCTCCTCGTGGTTCCTCGCGAGCTCGACCACCTCCTCGACGCACGCTTCCAGCACCCTCCTGGGAGGCTCGAAGACACCGTCGATGCGACCGAGATGACAGGGGTCGTAGTAGACGTAGCGGCCTGGCAACCGGTCACGGAACCTGAGGCGCCCCTTCCGAAGCTCGCGATCGGGCAGCTCGGCCAGATGGACCACCTCGACATCCAGGTCGAACCCCGCCTTGGGGTAGTATTCGCGGAAGGCCGAGGAGCATCCGGGGCATGCGGTGACCACGAGTTTGGCCCCGGACCCCTCGATCCTTGTCCGCACATCCGACGCCAGGTCGGCGAAGGGGCTCTCCAGGCCCAGCCTCGCGGTGGTGGACCCGCAGCACGGCTCGTCGTTGCCCAGGTATGCAACGTCCATTCCCAGGGCGCGGAGGACGGCAACCGTCCTGCGGGCCACATCTGGATGCACGAAGCTGTCGGAGCAGCCGGCGAAGTACAGGAGCTCCCCCTTGGTGGGCAGGTCAAGGCCCTCGGCCCACCTGGCCCTGTCGCGGCTGGGTGAGAGGTAGGGGTTGCCGTAGTTCTCGAGGGAACGGACCATGACATCATGGTCCTCCATGGGTCCGCAACCCGAGCGGGCCATCCACCGGCGCAGTTCCTCGTGGTGGGTGAGGAAGTCGATGCCAACGTGGCAGACCACGGAGCACCGGCCGCACGAGGTGCACTCGTAGATCGCGCGGACGAAGGCGTCGGGCACCTCGACGCCACGCTTGGGACTCCACTGGTCCACCAGGGACTTGAACATCCGGATCTTGCCACGGGGCGTGGTCGATTCCCAGCCCACCTCCCGGGCGGTGGGGCACTCGGCGCTGCAGTAGTTGCAGTATATGCACGCCCACAGCTCCTCGGCGAAGAGTGGCGGCCTCTCCTTGGCGAGCTGGTTCCGGGAGGGGCCTGCCTCGGCCTCTCCCCGTCCTTCCTTGTCGGGGGCCTTCCCCTTTTTCTTGGTGGTACCTGCCAACAGCTGCACTGGTCTCAACCTTCCTTGGTTCCCTCGCTGTCATCCCCGGGTTCGGTGTCGATGCCCGCCTCGGCGGCCTCCATGACCGCC
>JAUVRF010000446.1 GCA_030597775.1 Methanobacteriota archaeon
GGCCCTGAACTCGCCCCAGACCCCCGAGATGGTGGACGACGCCGAGGTCCTCTCCAACTCCACCGAGGACGTGGACCTCACCTCCCTGCCGATCCCAAGGTTCTATCCTGGCGACGGCGGTCCCTACATCACCGGCGGCATCATCGTGGGGGAGTGGGAGGGGGCCAGGAACGTGAGCTTCCACCGGCTCATGGTGCCGGGGGAGCGAACGGCCGTGGCCCGCCTGGTGCCGAGGCACCTGTACGCCATGCACAACGCCGCCAAGGCCCAGGGCAAGGACCTGCCCATCGCGATCGTCATCGGTGCCTGCCCTCCAGTGCTCATCGCCGCAGCGAGCAGCATCGGTTACGGTGAGGACGAGCTCAGGCTGGCCGCGGGACTCCGGACACTGGCGTGGGACGAGCCCATCCAGGTGACGAAACTACCCTCCTCCGGGCTCACGGTGCCGGCCGTGGCCGAGTACATCCTCGAGGGACGGCTCACCACCCGGGACGCTCCCGAGGGGCCCTTTGTCGACATAACCGGAACGGTCGACGGGGTGCGACAGCAACCCGTCGTCGAGATCGACAGGATCCACCACATGCCCGACCCGATCTTCCACGCGATCCTGCCAGGTGGTTACGAGCATTACATGATGATGGGGCTACCCAAGGAGCCGATCATCCATAGGGCCGTGAGCGCGGTCGTCCCCAAGGTCAGGGCCGTTCGCCTCACCGAGGGGGGATGTTGCTGGCTCCACGCGGTCGTTTCGATCAAGCAACAGAAGCCCGGGGATGCCAAGAACGCCATCCTCGCGGCCTTCGGTGGCCACGCCTCCCTCAAGCGCGTCGTCGTCGTTGACGAGGACATCGACCCGTTCGACGACCATGCCGTCGAGTGGGCCCTGGCCACCAGGTTCCAGGCGAGCAGGGACATGGTCGTGATCGAGGGCGCCAGGGGCTCATCCCTGGACCCCAGCGCTGCCGACACCACGGCGAAGCTGGGTCTTGACGCCACCGTGCCCATCGGAGCTGACAGGTCCAGGTTCGAAATGGTCCAATGAGCGGATGGCATCACCCATTGGGCATCACTCATCGATCCGGAAGAGCGATTCCCTTCTGCTGTGGATCTCCAGTGCACCGTGATTGACCTTTACGAGCCCGTGGAGCATCGACACAGCCTCCCCGACGTTGACGGTCCCGAAGGTGGCCGCAAGGTCGTCCCAGAGCACGAAGATGGCCATCGACTCGCCGTCGAACACCGTCAGGTTGAGGACACGACCCCTGGAACCGTCCCTTCTCCTGAAGCTCCTGGGTCCGCGAACGGCCACCACCTCGCCCCTGGCGCACACGAACTCCCCCTCCTTGAGCTGGCCCAGAGGGGCCCATTCCACATCGAATACGGCCTCCTTCTGGTCCTCCAGGTCCATGGTCTCCTCCTCGATGTAGACCGTCGACGAACGGCCCGCGTGGGCCTCCAATACGTCCCTCTCACGCTTGACGTTGACGTTGGCGGCCCGCAACCAGGCCCCGGGTGCGAGGGCACCCTCGTCGGCGAGGGATGCCTTGTCGTCCCAAAGGACGAGGTTGATCTGCCCCGTTCCGTCCTTCAGCAGTAGATTCGCGACCCTCTGGGTCATACCCTCCCGCTGGAACTCCCTGATGGATATGATGCGGGCGACGAAACCCCGGACCACCGTGGTGACGCCGGGGCGGGCCCTGTCAAGGGTGGGGACACTCACCTGGGAACGGCCGTGCCTGTCCACGACCATCAAGGCCGCCAGCTCTTGTAGGAAGAGGTGGCCAGAGCTCTCCACCAGCTCCTCGACCTCCCGGTCGAAATCCTCCCGTTCGACCAGGTCCTCGACCCGCTTGTAGGAACGCTCAACGGACCGCACGTCGAGGTCCATGGCTCGACGGGAAAAAAAGGTTGGGGTCGTCATCGGCCAGCAATGGCCTGTTTTTATCGATTTCCTGGAAAAATATGGGAAGCTTTATAAACGCACCTCTCTATCGAAGGCAAACCTATCGCTGACTGGAGGGTACTTAGATACCTAAGAGACGCCGGGGCTCCAGAAAGCACGAGGGTGTAGAGGGCAACCTTCGTGACGAATACTATGATGAAGGCACAAGCTCGGAGCTTGGCCTTTCCAATTCAGCGCAGCTTGGGAGCAATGGTCTGACCAACGGCAATGGCATGACCAATGGCAACGGAATGACCAACGGGGTCGGGTTCGTCAACGGGACAGGTTTCACCAACGGTGGGGGGTTCGCCAACGGAAATGGCATGACAAATGGCAACAGCATGACCAACGGAAATGGCATGACAAATGGCAACAGCATGACCAACGGAAATGGCATGACCAATGGCAATGGCATGACCAACGGCAACGGAATGACCAATGGCAATGGCATGACCAACGGAAATGGTATGACCAATGGAATGGGCCTCACCAACGGAAATGGCA
>JAUVRF010000481.1 GCA_030597775.1 Methanobacteriota archaeon
ATTGACCCTTTTGCACCATTCCCGTACAGGAGGAGAACGGGATGAGCCAGGCAGCCATACGTTCGAAATCTGTCCGAACAAGCTTATATATGGCCAGGGTCATAATCGGGCCACTAGAGCGCAAGTTAGATGGTGGTCCACCTTGTCCCGCGCCTTGCCCGTCATCGCCGTGCTGATGCTGTTCGTTCCAGCGATGGCGCTGCTGGTCACCCCCGCCGACGGGGACATCGCACCCGAGGTGTACTTCACCAGCATCAGGGACATGGGTGTGGACACCGACGACAACGGCCGTTACAACACCCCCGTCATCGAGGTGATCATGGACATCACGCTGTCGGGAGCGTACTCCGTGGAGTGCGACCTCACCGTCGAGGTCTCCGGCAACACGGTCCCCATAGATACCGTCATCGAGTTCCCACTGCTGGAGGAGGATGCCTCGAACAAGGTCGACCTGGTGTTCCCCTCCGAGTCGATCTACGATACTGGAGTATCGGGTGTCTATCAGGCCGACATCGAGGTGCAGGCATACAACTACTCCGGCATATGGACCGTGACCCACTTCACCAGGTTCTACGACCATCACATGTTCGAATCTCCCAACAACCCGCCGGTGGACCTACCGGAAGCCCCCGACGTCGAGGAGGAGGAGAACTACATCAAGATCACCACCACGGCATTCCAGGTCATGGTCAACCGCACGTCCCCGGTGATCATCTACGGGTTCCTCCAACCACGACCTGACATGCCCGACTTCATGGTCACCTACGACAGGCTCATCTTCTTCCACGACGACGGGAACCGGATCTACGAGGGCGAGCCCCCGGTGGCCTCCATCCTCCTGGGCAACTATCCCTGGGTGTTCGGCAACATCGTGGTCTCGGGACCCAAGGTCACCTTCGACCTCAAGGCCCTTGTCTCGATACCCCAGGGCCCCGATCTGGTCCCGGCGACCCTTTGGTTGACCTTCACCGTCAGCAACGGAACCGTGCTGGACCCTGACAACTCCCCCTGGATAAGGGGCGACGCCGCCGAGCTCAAGGTGGACTTCCGCATGGAGATCGAGGCTCCCATCGAGGGAGCCAATCACGTCACACTGACCTCCCTGGTCACCGACACCCTGGGCAACACCGACTTCATGGTGGAGGACCCCGTGGGCTACCACCTCTACCCCCGCACCGAGGAGACCACATATCTGGCGGTCCCCCGAATGCCCGGGACCCAGTCGACCGTCGTCGGCCAGGTGAACGACAACCTGGTGTGGCTGGCCTACCAGGGTTGGATGAACACCGCCGACGAGACCCTCAGGAACGAGACCACCGAGTTCAAGGTCGATGTGAGGGGCAGCTTCCGCATCAAGGGTGGCCAGATGGAGCTGTACATCGCCTATCCCTATGTGGAGGACCTGTGGGTCCTGTACCACGACCCGTCCATGGGGGTCATCCAGGAGAACCTGCCCCAGCAACCCCCGCCACCGGGTCCCGGTGATGAGTCGGAGCCGAACATCTACGTCTTCTTCCTCGCCTTCATCGTGGGCGCGGTCATCCTGATACTCACGGTGTATGCCAGGGCCCAGGGCTACTGACCTTCCCCGCCCCGTTCATCCCGGACATCGACCTTCCTCCATACCAGTCGGTCCCGGTTCCAGACCTCCAGCACCCGGTGGTACGGGATGCGCCCTCCACCCGCAAGATGGAGGTACGACCTGTCCCGGCCCACGACCTCGGGGGGACCTACCAGCCGGGCCCCGTCCGCGGCGCCCCTGTCCACGACCAGGAAGCACAGCTCGTCCAGGGGGAGGCCCGCGGCCCATTCCAACCTGCTTAGGAGCTCGTGAAGGGGCACACCCCACCGATGCAGATGGAAAACCTTATGTTTTTCGCGTCCCTGGCTGTATTTGGTGAATAGCGGCCGAAAGGGAAGGGTTTTATAAGCTTGAGTGGCAATCAGATAGCTGGACCAGCCCTAGCTGATATGGTCCGGAGAAGAGCTTCGATGTCCCGTCGTGCCAAAGGTCGGAAGGGCCTCCGCCGGCTCGCTCGCATCTATGCCGTGTATTCAGTGTTATTCATCCTGCTGTTCAGCGTCGTGCCCGTCATGGCCGTCGCTCCCCCCGGGACCATGAGGATCCCCGAGCCGGAGGACTGGGGCGTCCCCGCATACCTTGCCGGGCTCCAGGAGAGGGAGGGCCAGGCGATCAGCGACCCCCAGGTCATCACCCACGCCACCACGATCATAGACGGCATCGTGTCCGTCGATGGCGAGAAGGAATCGGCAACC
>JAUVRF010000209.1 GCA_030597775.1 Methanobacteriota archaeon
CAGGCGCAGCAGGCCGGTGCCGTCCACGGGAAGCTGGGAGTCCTCCTCTGCCTTCTCTGGCACGGCCAGGTGCAGGTAGATCTTGGTGGCCGTGGTGGGTGATGCAGGTGCCATGGCGACTGCGCCGGGGACGGCCGCCGCCTTCTTCTTGGAGACGACCTTACCCTCGTAGACCTGACCCAACTTGCCCGCGACGGTCACGGTCATTCCCTCCTTGAGGATCTCGGTGGCGTTGGTGGTGCCCACGATGCACGGGATGCCCAGCTCACGGCTCACGATGGCCGCGTGGCAGGTCATCCCGCCCTCGTTGGTGACGATGCCCGCGGAGCGGACCATTGCGGGGACCATGTCGGGGGTGGTCATGACGGTGACCAGGATGTCGCCCTTCGCGACCTTCGGGAGGTCATCCATGTCCTTGACCATGATCACCTTGCCGTAGCCCTCACCGGGGCTGGCGCCCAGACCCTTGAGCAGGATCTTCTTCTCGGTGGTGGCCTCCTCCTCGTCCTCCTCCTCGTCCCCCTCGGGGATGTGGGTGGTGACGGGGCGGGCCTGCAGGATGGAGAGGATGTCGTCCTCGACGGCCCACTCCACGTCCATCGGGCGGCCGTAATGGTCCTCGATGAGGTTGCCGGCCTCGGCGACCTCGATGATCATCTTGTCGGGGATCTTCTGGACCGACTTCTTGTCCTCCTCCACCTCGAGCTGGATGTTGCCGCCCTCGTCGTTGCGGATCATCTGCTCGAGCTGCCTGCCGAGGGTCTTGTTGTGGAGGGTCAGGTCCTTCTTCTTGACGATGTAGGTGTCGGGGGTGACGGTTCCGGACACGATCATCTCGCCCAGGCCCCATCCGCCCTCGATGAGGGAGTAGGGTTTGCCCAGGGTGACGTCGGAGGTGAACATGATGCCGGAGGTGTCGCTGTTGACCAGCCTCTGGATTACGATGGACAGCTTGACCTCCTCGTGGGAGAAGCCCTGCTGCACACGGTAGAAGATGGCCCTGGGGGTGAACAGGGATGACCAGCACTTCTTGACCGAGTCCAGGAGCATGTCGTGCCCCTTGACATTGAGGAAGGTCTCCTGCTGACCGGCGAAGGACGCATCGGGCAGGTCCTCGGCCGTGGCGGAGCTGCGGACGGCGACGAAGGCGTCCGTGAAGTCCTCGATTGCCTTGTCGTAGGCGTCGGTGATCATCTTCTGCAGATCGTCGGGGATGGGCTGGATCTCCATGAGGTCGCGGATGTCCTTTGAGACCTTCTGGAGCGCGGTGGTGTCGTCCTCGTCAAGGTCCTTGAGGTGGTCCATGATCTTGTCATGGAGGTCGTTGGACTCGATGAAGTAATCGTAGCCCTCGATGGTGCTGTTGTATCCGCCGGGCACACGTATGCCCGCCTTCGTCATCTCACCGAGGTTGGCGCCCTTGCCTCCCACCAGCGGGATGTCATTCTTGTCAACTTCCTCGAACCAGGCGATGATGGCCATATAAATACCTCTTCGGCCCGGGGAAACCTGATAATCGTAATAAAAGGTTTCGGTGTGCGAAGCGGTTGCTGGTACCAGGTCGTACCGTGAACCCCGGAAGAATGTGTCAAGATGGTGAGACTAACGCGGCGTCTGCGCCTAGTCCATGGACCTCTTGCCGGACATGTGATCGATGTCCACCCGGCCGATGTTCAACTTCCCGAGGCGTTCTTCCGAGTCGGGTTTCTCGAAGAACTTGTCGGGGTCGTCCCCGAAGGCGGAGATCAGGGTGCTGATACCGTGACGCTTCTCATCCAGGTCCTCGACGAAGGTCACGGTGCCCCGGAACTGGGTGGTCGCGAACCGTTGACTGCACTCGCCCTCTTTGGTGCCCAGGTTGTCCACCGCCTCGCCCCACACCACGTTGTTGGCCTTGAGGATGTCTATCTTCCTGCCCTCGAAGGCGCAATGGAAGTAGATGGCAATCCTCGCGCCGTCGTATCCGTGGCTCACGGTGGCCAGGTAGGGCTCTTCGTCCTTGCACATGGCCAAGGTGACGTACCTCACCTTCTTGAGGATGGCAACCATCTCCTCCTCGTCCTCGATCGCCTGCTCCTTCAACCTCATCGCCCTCTCGCCCACGGTCCGACCTCCGGTCGCACGGGGTACCAGCCGATGGTATTGATATCACTGTCGGCCTCAAAGGTCCATGAGGGCGTCCAGGTCCAGCTCCGTGGCGCCGTGACCGATCCCCGCCTCGGGTGGAGTGGACACGACACCGAACTCGATGGGAGGTCCAGGGACCGGGTTGTCCCGCAGGAGTATGTGGCCGTCCAGGTCCGCCCAATCGCACATCCCGATGAGCTGGGCGGCGGCCGCGATGCCCACCCCCGATTCGATGAAGCACCCGACCATCACACGAAGGCCCAGCTCCCGGGCCCGCTTCGCCATCCGGGCGCCCACGGAGAGGCCACCCACCTTCTGAAGCTTGATGTTGATGCCGTGGGCGAGGCCGAGGCGGCCAATCATCTCCACGTCCGCGGGACCCTGGACCATCTCGTCGGCCACGATGGGGACCGAGGACTGCTTGACAAGCTCCGCCATGGCTTCGTGTTCGTCCCTCCCCAGGGGTTGCTCCAGGAGCTCCACCTCGTGCCTCTCCAGCAACGGGACCATGGCCAAGGCCGTCTTCAGGCTCCATGCCTCGTTCGCATCCACTCGTATCGTCGCCTGGGGGATCGTGTCCCGCAGTGCCCTCAGGAGCCTGGAGGACGCGAGGAGCTCCGAGCCGAGCTTGACCTTGAGGACGTTATAGCCCTTGCGCACGTGCTCCTCGGCCTCGATCACCATGTCCTCCAAGGGTCCGTAGGAAACGGTTATGCTGGTGGCTATCGAGGCCTCCAGGGGGAGCCCGAGGAGCTCCCGGGCGGAGTAACCGTTCGACCGACCCGCGATGTCGAGAAGGGCCAGGTCCAGGGCGGCAGGCCCGGGCCCCGGTCCCACCTTTCCGGACTCAATGGCATCCGCCAGACCCTGGGCCATCCTCATGGCTCCCTCGGTGGAGACGGGTCCCATCATCTTCGCGTGGGGAGCGATGAAGGCAAGCACGTCCTCGAGGGTCTTTCCGGTGACCCGGGGGCTGGGCACGCCCTCCCCGAGGCCCCAGTGCCCATCGCCGTCAAGGCGCACGAAGGCATTGTCCGCCACGTCCTGGGGACCCGCGGAGATGACGAAGGGCTGTGCGAGGTGCATCTGCCTCGTGAACGCCTGGAACCTCATCCATCACTCCCCCAGCTCCCGCCCAGGGACCGGAGCACTCCATCGAGTATGGGGCCGGGCCCCTCTCGGAATATGTCGGCGGCGTCCAGTCCCATGGTCTCCCGGACCAGCTCGATCTGGCGTACCCTCTCTGCAGGGCTCAGGGCCGCGGTCATCAGGGCCACCACCGCAACCTCTCCCATGCTGGTGTTGAGAAGCACACGTTCTGCAAGGGCGATCTCCCCTCCCAGGAACGGGATGATGGGTTTGTGCCTCTCGTCGGGGAAGGCCTTGTAGTACGGCCTCAGGGGATCATGGCACATGACCAGGGCGTCGGGGTAGCATCCCTGGTGGATCGCCAGGGCGACCGATCCGTACGCCGGGTGGGATAGGGCACCCTGGCCCTCGACCACTATCAGCTCGGGCTCCCCCTCGTCCACCTCCATCACCAGGGCCTCCATCTCGCCGGCCATGAAGTCTCCCGTGATGGCATCGATGGGAGCGCCGGCGTCGCAGCCGATCAGGATGCCGGTCTGTCCGGTGGCGACGAAGACGGCGTCGATCCCGCGGGACCGGGCCTCCCGGACGATCTCCACGGCAACGGTCATCTTGCCGGTGGAGCAGTCGGTGCCAGTGACCAGTACCACGGGAGCCTGTTTGTAGGCCACGTCCCCGTTCAACAGTCGCTTGCGCGCGGGAGGCCGTCGGAGGTCCGTGATGGTGCCCCCGCCCATTTCCGCCGCGCGTCGGAAGTCCGGGTCGTCGCCCAATAACACGTGGAGGCCCGACACCACATCGACCCCCGAACCCAGGGCCTTGAGGAGGTCAGCCCTGTCGTGCTCGGGAAGCCCTCCGCCCTCGGGGGCCCACCCGAACACGATGGTATCCGGGCCCATCACGAGGGCCTCTTCCAACCTGGTCACGACGGGGAGGCCAGCGCCAACGCTTCCGATGTACTCCGACGCGTCGCCGGCCTCCTTGGACCGGTCCACCACGGCCACAACCTCGTCCGAGCCGTACCGGATGAGGGCCAGGGCCGTCTTGGATGTGAAGGATCCAAAGCGGTCGTGGGCCAGGATGGCGACCTTGCGTGGGGTCTCCGTCATCGGGGGGTGATGGGACCGAGCGGATAATATCCCTTTCCCGGGCCCGACCTGCAGGTCATGCGAGAGGGAGAGTGGA
>JAUVRF010000174.1 GCA_030597775.1 Methanobacteriota archaeon
CCAGAAGTTCTCGGACATCCACCAGTTGCCGTCGGACTCGCCTGGGATCTCCTCCCCTCGGTAGGTGAGCTCGCTCGGAGCTATGAAGCCTATGGCACCCCCGTACCTCTGGGTTAGGAGCCGCTCGTAGTTGGTGTCGTTTATCTCGGTGAAGTTGCCGACGAAGCAGGAGGAGAAGTAGACGAAGGGCGTCTGGTTCCCGTTCTTCAGGTTGGGGATGTCGTCGTAGTAGAAGCCGCGGGACCAGTTGTAACCGATGCCGTCGCCTGCGTAGTGTGGGATGCCGTTCCCGGTGGGGATGTATCCGTGGGTCACGCTGACGAACACCGAGGAGCCCATGCTCATCGCTGCGTTGTACGATGTTTGGTTATAGGTATCGTTGGCAACGGTGTAGTTGCCGCCCTCGATCTGGTTGTAGTCGTAGATGATGTGACGGTCCATGTGGGGTGGGATGTAGGGGAGCGTCCTCTGGATGGACTCCCAGGCGTTGTCCTCCCACCAGTTGTAGATGTGGCTGGGGTGGTCGTGGATGGTGGCGTTGGTGTTTGGCGGGTTCATCACCGAGGAGACCATGACCGCCTGGCGCATCCAGTCACCGATCTCGGGGTCCTTCTCGTAGGCGAGGAACTTGTCGACGACGTCCGAGGCCTCCTGCACGTTGCTGACGGGGGCCCGTCCGACGGATATCTCGGCATCCCAGTCGGGCTCCCACAGCAGGTTGAGGACCTCCCCGTACTTGCCGTTCCCGTTGGCGTCCCAGTCGTGGTCCAGTCCAGCGTAGTAGTGGTCCGAGAAGACGTAGGGCCCGCTGAACTCCCAACCCTTGTCACCGGTCCAGATCTCCCTGCTCCGGACGATCTCGTTGTCGCCGCCGATGAGCAGGTACTTGAGGTTCCCGCCGGTGTGGTTGTAAAGGTCCCGCAGGAAGTTGTGGTACTGTGCCCTGCTGTCGGGACCAGGATAGTTGTTGGTGACCCAATCGGTGGCATAGACCTTGGCGTACATCCCCTTCTCCGTCTTCCACTGGGCCAACCGCTCGAACTGGCTGACGAAGGAGAAGGATGTGAGGATGGCGTACTCCACCATGGCGTCCTCATCCCCAAGGGGGCCTCCGTTCTCACGGCTCTCTCCGGCGCTCCCGTCCCCCGTTCCGCCCACGGCGAGCAGGGGCGCTGCGGAGCTGAGCATCATAAGCACGACGAGCACGATGGTGACCTTTGCGGGGGCCTTCATGGGGATCCTCTCGGTCGATGACTGGGCCAGCCACCTGCCAGAGCTGGGGCTAGCCCTGCGTATATGGCTTGTTAGGATATATTAAAGGTACGCCGTCTTGGGCACCTTCAGGGCAACGGTCCGCCGTCCGAGGGGGTCGGCGTCCAGGGCCTGACGTCCCGCAGGTCCGCGGGATAGTTCTCGAAGAAGGGGCAGTAGGAGATGCACATGCTGCACCCGTCCCACTTGGCGAACATGTGGGCGCAGCGCATCGGCATGATAGGATACTTCAGGACCCCCCTGACCACCGTGGGCTCGTCGGGTATAGCCTCGGCCTCGCAGGCATCCCTGCACTCCGAGCAACCCTCGCAGAACGGCTCGACATCCGAGGGCATGGGCTCGTCCAGGGCGAGGGGGAGATGGGTGGTCACCGCCGCCCACCTCACGGACGAACCGAATCGTTCCGTGAGCACGAGGCCGTTGCGCCCCAACCGGCCGAGGCCCGCGGCGATGGCGTGGGGCGGGAGCACCATGCTGTGATGGCGCTTGGCGCTGAACCGGGGATGCTGTGCCCAGGCCTCCCAACCTTCCGACCTCATGAGGTCCGCCAGGGCCTGGACGATGTTGCCCAGGGCGTAGTAGGCCCTTGTCGTCTCGACCCCCGCCCGCAGGTCGGGAGCCACCCTGATCTCCTGGTAGTCCATGCGGACGCCCAGGACGATGGCGTACGTCCCCGGGACGTGGCCACCCTCGAACACCCAGTCCTGGTTGAGCCGCGTCACGCCCACCAGGTCGGCATGCAGCTCCCGGGCCCGCTCCTTCACCCAGGCGGAGGCGTCCTCGGGGCCTTGGAACTCCCGTCCTTCATCCGCGACCGGGATGCCCTCGTAGTCGTACTGCTCGGCCTCGATGAGGTTGCGGTACCTCACGGAGCCCTCTGGCTGGTTGTCCTCCATCGCAAAGAACTTGCTGATGTAGTCGAAGATGCCAGAGTATACGGGTCGCTCGGCCATGGCCTGCTGGCCACCGTGTTGACCGGAGATAATCGTTTCGACTTGTTCCACCTCCCGTGTCACCCCAAAAAGGACGGACCCACAAGCTTCAAATAACTGTTGTCTGATAACGGTTCGGCGCGATTGTGCCACAACTCTACAATCCGGTTGTAGGTAGGGATAAAAATGGTAGTGGAAAAGAAAGAGGCGATCTCAATAATCGTCTACGACAATCACTTCGACAAACTGATGATGCCGATGATCGTCGCGCAGGGAGCGTTGGCCATGGGGTGGGAGGTCAACATCTTCTATACCTTCTTCGGGCTTCAGGGCCTGATGAGGAAGCGCAATCCGAAGCTGCCGGGCATGTTCCGGTTCTTCACTGGCATGATCCAGAAGAAGATGGCCAAGCAGAAGGTCATGAGCTACAAGGAGTTCATGAGGTCCAACATCGAGATGGGCGCGAACATCTGGGCGTGCAACATGTCGATGGAGATGATGGGCTGGAAGAAGAAGGACATGTTCGAAGGTGTGAAGGTCGCCGGTGTGGCGAAGTACCTGGACATGTCCGCGGACGCCTCGATCAACCTGGCCTTCGGCTGAGCCGGGGGACCGACACCAACGACATGGAGGCGACTTCATTGAAGATCGGAGTGCTATTGCTCTCTGGCCCTTACCAGACCCAGGACGCGGACTCGATGTTGCATTTCGTCGGGGCCGCCATGGACAAGGGCCACGAGATCGTGGGGATCTTCCTCTACACCGATGGTGTGTACAACATCAACGGCAAGATCAAGACCCCTGGTGACAGGAACCTGGCCGAGGAGCTTGACGCCGTCGGCGCCCGGGGTGTCCCCATCGTGGCCTGCGGGGTGTGCGCCAAGTTCCGGGGTCTGGTCAAGGTCGACACCATCGAGCACGGGAAGCTGGGCGGCCTGGGTGCCTTGGATGGGTACCTGGACCGCTGCGACCGCTTCATCACCTTCGGAGGCTGAGCACATGGAGAACTTTTCCGTCTGCGTTGTCGTCCGTCATCCACCGTACGGGACCGTGCTTCCCGCCGAGGCGTTCAGGACCATCCAGGCCCTGCAGACCTTCGAGCGGGAGGTCTCGGTCCTATTCATGGCCGACGGGGTGGTGACCATGATAGAGAACTCAGACCCGGAGCCCATCGGGATGCCCAGGCTCATCGAGGCGTTCCTGGGGCTGCTGGCCCTGCCCGGTGTAGTTCTGGCCGTCCATCCCGGGTCCCTGGAGGAGAGAGGCTTTTCCAAGGATGACCTGGCCCAACCGCCCGAGGGATCCTCGTACAGGTTCGTCGAGTCGGAGGAGATCGAGGACTACATCACCGGCCACAAGACGGTGCTGTGCTTCTAGGAGGTCGAGAGAATGAACCTACTATACCAGATCAAGCGGTCCCCCTACATCAGCCGGGACCTGGAGCACATCCTCGACGTGGCCAGGGAGGGTTCCCACATCCTCCTCTACCAGGACGCCGTCCTGGCAGCGGCCGTCACCGAGGAGAACCGGCTCTGGCTGGAGCGCCTGAACATGGCTGGCGTCACCCCCCACGCCCTGGAGGAGGACCTCAGGGCCCGGGGCGTCACCAAGCTGCTCGATGGCATCGATGTCATCAACTACAGCGGTTGGGTCGACCTGGTCGCGGAGTTCCAGCCGGTGTCATGCTGAGCGGAAATCGGTCGGAACTCGAAAGGTCCAAATACCAGCCCTACCGTCGAAGAGGATGCCTTCAGGGGGTCGAACGGCATGGTGTCAGAGAACCTTACCATCAGGCTCGACGATGATACCGAGCTCAGGCTTCCACGGGAGGAGGACGCCCAGAAGGTGTTCGACCTCATCGACAGGGAGAGGGACCGCTTCGAGCCGTGGATGGAGTGGGTCCACAGCTTCCAAACCGTGGAGCACGAGCTGGAGTTCATCCGCACCCGACTCGCCCAGCAGGCCGTCGGGAGCGCCATCCAGTTCTTCGTGTGGCACAAGGGAAGGATCGCGGGTTCCACCGGGACCGTGGTCATCGACAGGGAGAACGGCGCGGTCGAGATCGGCTACATGATCTTCCGGGAGTTCGAGGGAACGGGCCTCGCATACCGGAGCGTCATGGCCCTGATAACTCACCTGGTCGAGGTGGAGGGCATCCACCGCATCGTGGCCAAGGTCATGCCCGCGAACACGAGGAGCATCGACCTGGTCCGACGACTCGGCTTCACCTATGAGGGTGTCCAGCGGGAAACCTACAAGCTCAAGGGCAGGTACGAGGACCTGGGGGTCCACTCGATACTTGCCGACGAGTGGCGCGTGGCCCGCAAAGATGGCCGTTGAATCCCGCGGATCGGCCAGAACGACCTGCTGGACACCATAAATTATATCTATCAATATATGCAAGTAACCCCGGGGTCAAATCACCAACTTCAACAGGCCATCTTGCCTGGGGAAGGACGTTTCAGGCCTAACCAGTGCCATCTACGTGGGGTAATGTGAAATGGAACGGGCAATCCGGCGGAGCATCGCGTCCTTGATGCTAGCCGTGCTTGTCATCATCGCGAGCGGCCCGGCCCAGACCCTGGGGGAAGGGGATTCCCTCGTTGTCACCGAGGACCCGTTCGACGTGTTCCACAGGTACCAACCCCTGCCGGGAGAGCTCGACCTCGAGACGCTTGAAAAGACAATCTTATGGAAGGGCGAGAACAGGTCCGTGACCACCCCGATCCTGGTAGAAGATCTGGACGAG
>JAUVRF010000088.1 GCA_030597775.1 Methanobacteriota archaeon
CATTGCTCCGGGGGTCGAAGGTGGCCTCGTCGGTCACCGCGGCGCCGCCGGTGGCCTCGGGGTCAAGGGTCGGCGAGGTCGTGTCGTACTCCATCGCGACGGTGGCCACATTGCCGCTCACGTTGGTGGCGTTGCGGCACATGACCTCCACCTCCTTGATACCCTCGTCCCCGGAGGGGGTATAGTTGAACTCGGCGCTGCCATCGGTCATGGGGGCCCAATCGTTCCTGGTCTCATCCACGTCCCTCCATGTGTACTCCTCAGAACCCTGGGCGGTCACAAGCACGGTCCTATTGGCCCTGATGTGGGTCCCACCCCGGATGTAGGGATAGACCTCGGGGAACTGGGTCTCCTCCCAGCCTCCAACGCCCAGGGGGTGGTCCAGGATCTCGACCTCGGTACTGGCGTACTCCTGGCCCTGGTCGTCATTGATGATGATCGTGAGCTCTGACTGGTCCGCATCCTCTGGGAAGATGTAGTTTATAAAGTTGGAATAACGGCCGAGATCGGTGACGAGCCCCTCGGAGTCCTTGGCCTGCATGTAAAAAGTCGACAGGTCCTGGTCGAAGGCGGTGGCGTGAACCCTCAGCGTCACGGTCCTGTTGTTGGGCCAGTCCATCACCTCCGCCAGCACCTCCATGTCGCCCTCGTACACGGGCCTGCTCCTGTCGGGGGCCAGGTCGGTGATCTTCACGAGGAATGTGGCGGGGCTGTCTGGGTCGATCTCTGTATAGAGGATGCTGATGTAGGTGGTGTTGATGGCCTCGTCCCAGGACCGTTTGAAGAAACTTATTGTGAACTGGCCACCGGGGACGTCAGGATAGGTGAACCGGCCCTTGTCGTCCGTGACCCTTGTCAGGTCCATCCCCTCCACGGTCACGTTGACGCCGCCGATGTAGACCTCGGTGCCGTCGTACGCTTCGTCGTAGTCCAGCACCCGGCCGTAGATAGTTAAGAATTCGCCATCGGCCCGGCTCTCGAGGGTGAGCTGGTATCCTATCGTGAAGATGCCATAAAAGGCGCCGATGAACAGTACCAGGGCCGCTGCCATGGGCTTCCAGGAACGTCGCTTCTCGCCCTCGATGGGTCTGTAGCGACTGCCTTCGGGTCCGAGGCTCCCCGCCCTGAGACCCCCGGGTCCCTTGGGGGGATCGTCAGCATCGCCCGCAGTGTCCCGCAGGTCATCAAGGGATATCTCCTCGACCTTCAGGTCCTCCTGGGGCTTCTCTTCGTCCATGAGCTCCACTCCGTCGTCTGTAAGGGCCTGGGTCTGTTAAATGTTTTCCTTTGGTGGGGCCAGGGATGCCATGACTGGCTCAGATCGGGGTGCGGAGTATCACGTGGAGCTCGACGACATCGCCGTCGTGGATGTCAAGAAGTTTGCGCAGCTCGTGCTCCGATATGATCTCGATGGTATCCATGTGGTGACTTCGCTGGGGCATGACCACGGCGCATCGGATGTCTCCCAGCAATGCGTTGAATGCCTTCACGGCACCGAAGGTCCGGGAGCCCTGGGTGAAGCCCCTCATGGGGATGCCCGTCGAACGACGCAGCAGCTGGACCTTGCCCCTGTCCTCTCCCGCGAGCCTGATATTGAGGGTCCCCACGAAGGGGTCCATATCCAGAAGTCGACGGAACTGCTCCCGGTATCCGTTCTGCTCGATGTAGTACCTCCCCTCGCCGAGGCCCGACACCACGGTGCCCCGGAGGCTCACCCTGTCACGGACCTCTAAGATCGACACGTAATCGGCGTACTCGGTCTGTAGCGCCTTCATGCCGTCCTCGGTGAGGCGGATGAGCTGTCTACGGGCTCCCAGCTCCCTCTGGATGAGCCCCTTGTCGAGCAGGTCCAGGATGCGACGGCTGGCCGTCTGCTGGCTCAGGCCCAGCTCACGGCCCAGCTCTCCCGATGAGACCGGGATGAAGTCCTCCATGGCCCCGTCCATCGCAAGATGCTTCAGAACCTGTATCTCGTGGGGATTGTACAACACGGAGGAATGGGACCACATCCCCTCCTAATAAGTTTTTTCTCAATTCCGGGTTAGAACCACAGATGGAGTAGTTGATGGACCGAGTCTGTATGTGGGTCCGGACCGGATGATTTCAAGTGAGGAATGCCCAAAACCTTAAGAAAGGGGACCATTATGGCCGGCCCATGGCGCGCACCAAGTCCCGGCGTCGGGACCGGGGAGTGGACTTCGACATCCCCACCATCCTTTCATCCCAGGAGGTCCTGGACAAGGCCTTTCACAAGGCCACCAAGGTGACCATAGAGGACAAGATCGCCATTCACAGGGCCAGAAAGACGACCATGGCCAAGATAGACTCCATCGCGTCCTCCGTGGATGCAGTGCTCCAACGGGTGACCAAGAGCTTCACTGCCGTTGGGCAGCTCCATCCCTTCTACCACGAGGTCCTGGCCTCCCAGGTGGACGTGGACGAGGTCCTCCACGCCCTCCACACCGTCGACTGGTGTCGGGGCCAGGTGAAGGAGGTCTGCCGCAAGGCGGTGCGCCAGGTCGACCGGACCCGTAACCGGGAGTTCGTCGAGTCCAAGCGACGGGAGGTCTACGGTCGCGTCTCCTCGCTCCTTGACCGCATCTCGGGAGAGCTTGACCTCCTGGCAACGACCCGGGCGATCCTCAAGTCCCTGCCCCATATCGACCCGGCCGTTCCCACCGCGGTCGTGGCCGGCAGCCCCAACGTGGGCAAGTCCGCCCTGGTGGCCCGCCTGAGCTCAGCAGAGCCGGAGGTGGCCTCCTACCCATTCACCACCAAGGCCGTCACCGTGGGCCACTTCTACCACAAGCGCCACGCCTACCAGCTTGTGGACACCCCCGGGATACTCGACCGCCCCTTCGAGGAGCGGAATCCCATCGAGCTGCGCGCCCTGGCGGCCATCGACCACCTGACCCACGTGCTCATTTTCCTGATCGACCCCAGCGAGACCTGCGGCACCCCCGTGGACGAGCAGGAGGCTCTGCTCGCGGGAGTGCAGGCCCATTACACGGATGCCGTGATCATCGTGGTCGAGACCAAGGCCGACCTCGAGAGACGGGAGATCGAGGGCCGCGTGTCCACCTCCGCGGAGACCGGCGAGGGGGTCGAGGAGCTCCGAGCGCTGCTCGTCGATGTCCTGCCCAAGCCCGAGATCGAGTGGGTCATCCGGGAAGGTTGATCAAAGCTAATAGGTCGACAATCCCGCCCACATCGCTAATAAACCTAGAACCAGCAATACTGCCCCAGCAATCTTGCAGATCCTACCCACATCGAAGACCACTCTGTCTCGGCCGATCCAGAAGAAGAACCACTGATTGACCTTCAACACCCGCCTATAGCGATTACCGATTACATAACCGGTCATCATGAGAGAAAGAGCTGAGATGATTAGGATGATGCTATAAATAAAACAGATAGGTTCCGGACCAGGCGACCCCATAGGACCGATACTGGAATGGACCATCGTAACTCATAACCTTTTGTTAATGGGTTCTTGTGCAACACCTTGTCGCCCCCATCTAGACCTGCCTCACCCCCCTGGACGAGCAGGAGGTCCTGCTTGCGGGTGTGCAAGCCCAGTACCTGGATGAAAAGATCATCGTGGCCGAGACAAAGCCCGAGATCGAGTGGGTCATCCGCGAGGATTAAGCCGTCCCGTCATCGCTTCCCGGCGGCGAGGTCGGTCTCATGCGAAGCACGAGTATCGCGACCATGACCGCGAGGATGGCGATCAGGAGGACTGGCAACCACCAATCGGAGCTGCTGGCTTGAACATCGAGCCGCTCCTCCGCTCTGAACGATATCTGGGATGTAGCCACGTTCCCCGCCGCGTCGGTCACCCTCATGTGGATCACATGATCGCCCCATTCCTCCAGGTCCACCGCAATGGACCACGATTCCGCTAGGAAGATGGTGACCCACTCCTGATCATCCAATCGCATCTCGATGGACCCGATCCCGTTCTCATCAGAGGCTGAACCCGCACAGGTGACCTTCATGGACCTAACGATCACGTTGGCCTCGGGCTCGGTGATGGTGATCTGGGGCGGGGTAGTGTCGAGAACGACTTGGGCATGCACCTCCTGGGAGGGTATCAAGAACTCATCACGGAACCGGGCATACATCATCTTGGCCCCATCGCCAGGTCCGAGGGTGAAGACCATCTCATCTCGGACCGATTGCCACGTCCATTGCCCGTCTGGGTCGTCATAGAGCGCGACCTCGACAGCGCTCGTCCATTCAAGGGATACGGTCACATCCCTCGACCCGACAAGCTCCTCGGTTACTGATATCGACCCCGTGGGCCGGTCCGTGTGCAATAACACCTCGTCGCTGAAGACGGCGCGGTTGCCCGCCATGTCCGTGACCTCGAGGAAGACCGTTCGCTCTCCCTCACCCTGGAGCAGCACCCAGTCGATGGTCACGAGCGGTTGCACCTCCTCCGAACCCGTCAGGGTCTGGACGTTGGACAGTCTGATGTGGGATACGCCCGAGGTCGCGTCGGAGACTTCGATGGATAGGGTGACTTCCTGGTCGAGCACCATCTCGGCGCCCCATTCGATCACGATCGAGCCCGTTGGCGGTGTCGTGTCCAGCATGATGCTTTCAACGGTCAGTTGGGTCCGGCCACCGATCGCGTCGATCACCTCGACCCACTCCAGGTGATGGCCGTCCGATGTACCCAGGTCGAGGATGTACGATGTGTTGTAGGACCTCCATGGGGCTGTGGCAAGATCGTCCGGGTTGGATGCGGACCTCATGCCGGCGATGCCGCCCGCATCCGAGGCGTTCACCTCGACCTGGACGAACCGTTCCGAGACCACCTCCCTACCCCCGGCGATCTCTATCTCGACCGTCGGGGCATGAAGGTCGATGAAGATCTGCGCGAACAGGATGAGCACATTCCCGGCCGGGTCCCTGTACTCGCAGTAGATGTCGTGAAGACCATCCGTGTAGGGGAAGGTGACCATAAGTCCATCCGTGTAGGGGATCCATGAGCCGGAACTGGAGCCTCCAGTTGTGTTGTACCTCATGCCGGGGATCCCGTGGAGGTCGGAGACGTTGGAATGCAACCTCACCACCGGACCGAGGGAAAATCCAGTGTCATCGCCCAGGGAGATCTCGCCGCTGGGTGGCGTGGTATCGAGGATTATCGAGTCCGACAGGGGGGCCGAGACGAGACCGCCGATCTCGCGAACCTTTACATGGACGGTCACTTCTCCCTCGGTCGAACCGATGTCCGTCTTGAAGGACCTCCTGAATGGGACCCACTCCCCCCCCGACATCTCGGGGTCCAGCGACACCATCATGTGCATTGCCGAGGACGGGTCGTCCAGTACGATCTCGACGTCAACGAGGGATCCCTTTGTGAAGTCCTCGCCACCGGCCAGCCGGACGTATCCCGTGGGTGGCGTCTGGTCGACGTAGAAGGTCACCTGTGAAAACGAGTTGGAGTAGGATACGTCCATGGCATGGATGTACACCGTGACGACCCCCTCGGGAACTGACAGACCGACGGTCCAGTTCTCAGTTCCCGTTGCATCTACCCAATTATCTCCGTCAAGGGATGCCCTGACGTGGGAGATGCCACCGTACTCCAGGGCGAACCCCTTGAACCGCGGTGTGTCCTGAACTGTGGTCTCCATATGGATCTTGTACTGCAGATATCTGCTCATGCTGGCGCCCATGAGGCTACCTGAGAAATTCTCCTGCCATTCCGATGCGGAGGACATGTCCGGAGCGTCCGCGTGACGCAGGTACACCTTCATCGTCATCCCAGGAACCGAATGGGCTGTCCACCCGACGGAGAATATGTGAGGCTCATCGGTACCCGTGGAATATACGGGAGACACGTAATCACCCGTGGGCTGGATCTCATGGAGGGTCCAACCGTTGTTGCTGCCAACCGTTGACCCGTCGAAGTGGTCCAGGATGAGCGTGTCGGCGTCGCTCGTCAAAGGTCCAGACGGAACGGCGAAGTCCGATGTGTACCTCTGGCCTTTGCTCACCCTGAAGTCGTCCACGAACACCTTCGCCGTGTTCTTGGGGTTGTTTGTCGTGTGGTGGCCGAGTGACATCTCGTTGGTGGCCCGACCCGGCTTCGTCTTGTAGTTGAGCACCGATAGGTCCCCGTCGACGGAGAAGGTCTCCCCGAAGCTCCCATAGCTGGCCGATATGTGGTGCCAGTTCCCGGCCGTGGGCAGGGTCGCTGTGATCGGGATCCACTCGGTTGCACCTGTGGGAAGGTACGTGAAGAGGATGTAGTTGTGCTGGCCGACGATGATGATGTATGCAAGGCCCAGGCGTTGAGAGCCCGAGTAATGGAACGCCTCGAAGAGTCTTGTCTCATCCTTGGGTTTCACCTTGTAGTAGATCCACATCTCGAAGGTGGCCTCAGAGGACGAGGCCAGGTCACCCTGGGGGTAGGTGATGTAGGAGGTCACGGCTCCAGCCTCGGCGCAACCTCCGTGCTTGGGTGCGATGCCCCCGACGGCAAGGGCCACCCCCTCCTTGTCCACTGCAGTGTTCGTGAAGGTCCCCTCCTCCAGCGCCGTCCTGCCCTCGTGCCTCCACCATGCATGAGTGCCGTTTGAGGCCGTTCCCGAGACGTTCACCTCCGTCCCCCCCACGACAGTGCCCTCGGTCGGATACTCGATCACGATGTCCGGACCGTCCCAAGCGGACGCGGTCGAGGCTAGGAACGATATGCCAAGCAGTACGGTGATCGTGATGGTGAAGATAATTCGAAAATGACCCATAGTATCCCCGTCCACATTGAACGGGTTGTGTTGATAATCCTTGTGGTATGGTACGGTCTGGAGTTTTGCGAAAACCTTATCCATCCTCATCCCCATTGGGTTGAATACCGCCCTTCTCTAGAGGTCGGAGGCTATGGATACCAATCGCTCTTGTTGCTCCTTGGAGCTCGACCAGTACTTCGACGACCTAGCCCGC
>JAUVRF010000158.1 GCA_030597775.1 Methanobacteriota archaeon
CCGGCCACACCGGGGACAACGAGGCGGAGGGCCCTGGCACCACCGCCCTGGTCCTCACCGACTGGGACGCTGTCGCCGACGACACCGTCGGTTACATGGACGCCGTCCTCAACGCCCACGCGATAGGCCTGTACCTCAAGCTGCGGGACATGTGGGCCACGGTGGGTCCCTTCGAATACGTGTGCCTGGTGGGCTCCGGCGCCGCCGTTCCCCCGTTCAAGTTCCCCGACGAGACCGACCCGAGCCCACAGAACACCGAGGGCGACGGCCTCGTCTCCTCCGATTCGGCCTACGGGTTCCTGGACGACGACCCGTTCACCATGGACACCGCGGTCGGCCGGGTCATCAACCTGAACGTCCAGGGTGTGAGCAACCAGATAGCCCGGACCCTCGGTTACCATTACATCGACCGGGTTGTGACCGTCCAGACCTCCACCGGACCCGAGATAGTGGACTGGTCCAACAAGGTGTCCATATGGAACGGCTTCGAGGTCGCGGACCAGAGGAAGCAGATGACCCCTGGCCGGTTCATGATCCGCGATGCCACCGACGAGGGCATGGAGTGGGAGTACATCCGGACCTCGGGTAACGAGGGACTTCGCGATTTCTACGGCAAGGAGGTCGACATGCAGCCCGTCCTGACCAGCTCCGGTCTGTTGGTGTACCGTGGTCACGGAAGCTGGCACGCCACCTTCTACGTTTACGAGCCCAACGAGGCCCACACCCGTGGCAGGCTGGAGGGGTGGGTCAAGGTCCCCGGCGACCCGACGCCGAGCCTGCACGACCTCTATATGCCTCCATCCACCGCCCTGCTGTTCTCCTGCGAGAACGCCAAGATCGATGGCATAAACTGGGGCGACTTCAAGGTGGACCTGGATCTCACCTTCTCCCTCAACTGGTTCTACTCTGGCGCAGTGGGCCTGGTCGCCTCCACGGAGGTGTCCTTCAGCCGTATCGGGCAGGACATATTCAGCTGGATCGGCGAGGTGACCGGAGACCACGACTGGGACCACAACAACGCCATGTACGCCTTCAACGTAGACGCGTTCATGAATCACGAGGAGACCTATGGTACCGTGGGCAAGGCCCTCCAGTGGGCCGAGAACAGGTACATCGCCGACCACGACAACCAGGTGGATCCCTTCCACCAGGACCCCCAGAGCTCCGACTGGACCGGCGACCTGGGCGCAGACTGGAAGACGATCTGCATGTATGCTGCGTACGGCGATCCGGCCCACCGACCGGGCTTCACGAGAGCGGGTCCGAACGACTACGACCCATGGCACAACGGACCCGACGACAATTAAGGGCCGAATCCACCCCCCGCCAGGCATCTGTCCTGGGACCACTGGTGTTAACCAAGGTTTATATATAAGAAGTCCCTTCCCCGGATGCACGGAGAGAGTCACATGGCTAGGGGCATCAACACCGCTCGCAAGCTGGAGTCGAATCGGCAGAAGTTCCGCTGGTCCGACCGCTATTATAAGCGGAGAATCCTGAAGCTGCGCGAGAAGGCAGACCCACTGGAGGGCTCGTCCCAGGCCAAGGGCATCGTCCTTGAGAAGGTGGGGATCGAGGCCAAACAGCCCAACTCCGCGATCCGCAAGTGCGTCAAGGTCCAGCTTATCAAGAACGGCCGCCAGATCACCGCATTCGCCACTGGTGATGGTGCCATCAACTTCATCGACGAGCACAACGAGGTCCTGGTAGAGGGCATCGGAGGAAGGATGGGCCGTTCGTACGGTGACCTGCCTGGAGTCAGGTACAAGGTCACCAAGGTCAACGATGTCTCGCTGAGCGAGCTTGTCCGTGGCCGCAAGGAAAAACCCATCAGGTGATCCCCATGGCCAAGGACGAGAAGAAGGAAGATGCCAAGCCCGAGAAGGCAGATGCCAAGGTCGCTGCCGAGCCCGAGGCGAAGGCCGAGAAGAAGCCCGCCGCCAAGAAGCCCGCTGCCAAAAAGCCCGCAGCGAAGAAACCAGCAGCGAAGAAGGCCCCCGCCAAGAAGAAGCTGGAGGCGGATACGCCCGCAGCGAAGGATGAGAAGGCCGAGGAGCCCAAGAAGAAGCCCGCGGCCAAGAAGGCCCCTGCCAAGAAGAAGGAGGAGCCCAAGAAGAAGCCCGCGGCCAAGAAGACCTCGAAGAAGAAGGAGGAGGCCCCGGCCGAGGAGCCCAAGAAGAAGCCCGCGGCCAAGAAGACCCCGAAGAAGAAGGAGGAGGCCGTCCCCGAGGGCGAGGTCATAGAGGCCGTCGACGAGAAGACGGCCACCAAGGTCACCTACACGGTCAAGCCCCTCTTCGGCAAGTACACCTTCTCAGGCGTGGTCGTCCACAACCCGGGACTGCAGCGCTACATCAACATCGAACCAGTGTCCATCCCCCATACCGGGGCCAGACACGCTAACAGGCCCTTCGCGAAACAGCACATGAACATCGTGGAGCGGCTGATCAACGGCATGATGCGCACCGGACACGGCACGGGCCAGAAGGCCAAGATGTACCGGGTGGTCGAGAAAGCCTTCGACATCATCCTGGATCGCACGAAGGATAACCCGATCCAGGTGTACATCGACGCCCTATGCAACAGCGCCCCCAAGGAGGAGGTCACCCGACTCCGGTACGGCGGCATCAACGTGCCAAAGGCGGTGGACGTCTCCGCCTCACGGAGGTTGGACTTAGCCCTCCGCAACGTCTGCAGGGGCGCCGTGCAGTCATCTCATAAGAGCCGGAGGAGCCTCCCCCAGAGCCTGGCGAACGAGATCATCCTCGCCTCCAAGAGGGACATCAGCAGCTTCGCCGTGGGCAAGAAGGAGGAGGTCGAGCGTATAGCCGCCTCGGCCCGATAGACCCCCTCTCACCTACCAATCACCCAATGATATTCCAAGGTGGTCCGTATGGGACGAAAGGAAGACAACATCAAGAAGGTCACGAAGCTGATGACCCAGCTGGAGTACGTCAGGAACATCGGCACCGTGGCCCACATAGACCATGGCAAGACGACGCTGTCGGACAGCCTCCTGGCCGGCGCAGGGCTCATGAGCTTCGAGCTTGCGGGTACCCAGCTGGCCTTGGACTACGACGAGCAGGAGCAGGCCCGCGGCATCACCATCAACGCCGTGAACGCCTCCATGGTCCACGAGTTCGAGGGTCAAGAGTACCTCATCAACCTCATCGACACCCCGGGACACGTTGACTTCGGTGGCGACGTCACCCGTGCCATGCGGGCCCTTGACGGCGCCATCATCGTCGTCTGTGCCGTGGAGGGTGTGATGCCCCAGACCGAGACGGTGATCAGGCAGGCCATCAAGGAGAACGTGAAGCCCATAATCTTCATCAACAAGGTGGACCGCCTCATAAACGAGCTGAAGGTCACCCCCGAGCAGATGCAGCAGCGCTTCATCAAGATCATCACCGAGATCGACACCAAGATCCAGAACCTGGTATCAGAAGAGTTCAAGGAGGACTGGAAGCTCCGGGTGGAGGAGGGTGACATCGCCTTCGGCTCGGCCGTCCACAAGTGGGCGACCTCCATCCCCTTCATGAAGAAGAAGGGCATCAGCTTCAAGGACATCTACGACTACTGCGCCAAGGAGCAGCAGAAGGAGCTGTCCAAGATAGCCCCGGTCCACGAGGTCATCCTCGACATGGTCATCAGGTTCCTGCCCAACCCCAAGGTCGCCCAGAAGTACAGGATCCCCAAGATCTGGCACGGCGACATGGACTCCGAGGTGGCCAAGGCGATGATCAACGTGGACAAGGACGGCCCCATCGCCCTCATGATCAACAAGATCATCATGGACCCCCACGCTGGCGAGGTGGCCATCGGCCGCCTGTACAGCGGCACAATCAGGCGTGGCGATTCGGTCAGCATAGTGGGCATGCACAAGACCTACAACCTCCAGCTCGTCTCCGTGGCGGTAGGAGCCGACCGCATGCCCGTGGACCGGGTCGTGGCGGGCAACATGGCCGCCGTCTCCGGTATCCGCGACGCCGTCTCGGGTTCGACCATCACCAACACCGACATGGCGGCCTTCGAGCCCATCAAGCACTACTCGGACCCCGTGGTCACCGTTGCCATCGAGGCGAAGAACACGGCGGACCTTCCCAAGCTCATCGAGGTCCTGAGGTCCATATCCAAGGCAGACCCGTCCATCCACGTGGAGATCAACACAGAGACCGGTGAGCATCTTCTTTCCGGGATGGGCGAGCTACACCTGGAGATCACCCAGTACCGCATCGAGAAGGAGCACAAGGTACCCATCACCGCCTCGGAGCCCATCGTGGTCTACCGGGAGTCGGTGGAGAGGCCCTCGCCGGCCTTCGAGGGCAAGTCGCCCAACAAGCACAACCGCTTCAAGTTCGTGGTAGAGCCCCTGGAGGAGACCGTCATCGCCGCCATCAACGAGGGGACCATACCCACTGGTGAGCGCATCAAGGACAAGAAGATCCTGGCACGCGACCTGCAGGAGCTGGGGATGAGCAAGGACGAGTCCCGCTCCCTGGTGGCCATAGAGGGCGACAACCTGTTCCTGGACAGGACCAAGGGCATCCAGTACCTGTACGAGACCATGGAGCTGGTCAAGGACGCCTTCAACGAGGTCATCAACCGTGGTCCCCTGGCCAACGAGAAGGTGATGGGTCTCAAGGTCAAGCTGGTGGACGCCAAGCTCCACGAGGACAACATCCACCGGGGCCCCGCCCAGGTCATACCCGCGGTCAGGTCGGCCATCTACGGTGCCATGTGCCTCGCACAGAGGCTACTGTTGGAGCCCAAGCAGAAGTTGTTCATCCAGGTGCCCGATAGCGTCATGGGCGACACGGTCCGCGAGATCCAGCAGAGGCGTGGAGAGGTGGAGTCCATGGAGCAGGAGGACCAGGACACGGCCATCGTCGCCAAGGTACCCGTGGCCGAGATGTTCGGTTTCTCCTCCGACATACGCGGCGCCACTGCCGGTCGTGCCCTGTGGTCAACGGAGAACTCGGGCTTCGAGAGGGTGCCCCGGGAGCTGGAGCACCAGGTCGTCCGGGAGATCCGGTTGCGCAAGGGCCTCAAGGAGGAACCCTACGACGCGGCCTACTACGCGGGCTGATTCGAGGGCCACAAATGACGATTACCCAGTATGCTGGCACAAAACTAGATAAAGGAGAGGACTATTAAGGAACGAAAGTCCGGACAGGAGGATAAGGGAATGGCTGAGAAACCGCATTTGAACCTTGTGTTTATCGGACACGTGGATCACGGAAAGTCCACCACGGTGGGACGGCTGCTCCTCGATACGGGTCACATCGACGCCCACGTCATCGAGAAGTACCGGAAGGAGG
>JAUVRF010000178.1 GCA_030597775.1 Methanobacteriota archaeon
AGTCTTATACTAAAAAGAAGACTTTAGCTGATCAGATAGCGATGGCCCTACCTAACATCCCTATCAACATTGTACTCTTCGGAGGCCTGCTCACCCTAGCCGCGGGCTCCTTCTGGGAGGATAGGAGGGCCCATCTGCTGCGTATCCTGGGCTCGCTTTTATTGGCCACCTTCTTCGTCTACGAGGTGCTCCGGATCATAGAAGAGGGCAAGGACGTCTGGAACGTCACCTTCACCGCGATAGCGGCCCCGGTCTTCATCTTCGTGGCCTGGCAGGAGTACCTCTCCTACCTTTGGGACGAGGAGAACGACAGCCTCAAGTGGATCGTGGGCACAGCCTTCATAGCGGGCCTCATCTACTATTCGTTCGACCGGATCCCGGCCCTGACCGCGGCGATCACCTGGGTGACCGCAGCCGAGAGCATCTGGATGGGCCAGATGTTCGGTTATGGATGGGACATGACGGTGGGGGATATCATCTGGGGACCCGACCACATATCGGTGGACATCGTGAACGCCAACGTGCGCATCATCCTCGCCGGCACGGGCATCGAGGCCATCGGCATATTCGTCGGGGCCATCTACGCAACGCAGATGGTCCGTGACCCGTGGGCGGTCCTTCGCAACCCCAACAAGCCCCGTTTGCTCCGGTTGCGCTCCATGTCCCAGAAGGAGAGGATGACCAGGGCACTGCTCATCACCGTCTCCGTCATCTGGGTCGGCAACCTCCTCCGGAACGTGATGATAATCTACCTGGTGGACGAAAGGGGCATGGACTTCGAGTTCGTCCACAGCGACATCGGAAAGGCCATGAGCTTCATCATCCGGCTGGCCATCGCAGTCGTCACGTTCAACCTCATCCCGGAGATGCTTGACAACATAAGCGGCATCATCGACCTGGTCAACCGCAAGTCCCCCGAGGAACGCCGCCAGGAGGAACTCGAGCGCCAGAAGGAGATGGAGAAGGAGAATGAGAATGAGAAGGAGGATGGTGACGCGGAGGATGACACAGCTGGAGCGGACCCATCGGAGACCGATGCATCCTCGGTGACCGAGGAGCCCGAGGGTCCATAGGGTCAGCCCAAGAAGACCTCTCTGCCCCTCATCTCGGTGGCGATCCGACGTGAATCACTCCGGAGCCTGACGATGGCGATGGGTCTGTCGAGGGTCCCCACGATGACCTCGACCTTTCCCAGGGTCTGTCCCCTGGGGGTGTACACCTCTGCTCCCCGACCATATATCAGCTTCTCGGCGGTGCTGAGGTAGAGAGGGTCGAGGTCGACGCGGAGCTTGCCGTCCAGGCCAAGATCGCCCGCGAGGCCCCTGGCCATGATCTCCCGCTTGGCGGTGCGCTCCTTCCGGGTCCTGTGTGTCCGGTGTGGCTGTCTCTTCGGGGGGGCGCCCTGGTATCGATTGCCCCCCTTCTTCCATTGGCCGCGCCTCTGGGACTGCTTCATCGAGGAGCGCGAGGGGGGTTGTCGGATATAAGCATTTTCACACCCCCCCTCCGACCCTCAAGAACCGATGTAGCCAGACATCCTGGCTACACAAAGGACATGGGCAACAATTGCCGTAAGTATATAGATGGTCCACCTCATTACGCGGAACAACACCAAGACGGTGGATAGCCATGGTTGTGGGTGGCACTAAGATACTTACTGTCAAGCATAGCCGTCGCCCTGCTCGGATGGCACCCCTGACGGTGCTTCCAGTCCTAGCGGCGGTACCGCCCCAGAGAAATCCAGGCCAGGGCGATCCGCCACCGCCTGGCGTGCAACAGGCTTCTCCCCAACAGGTTGTGCCAGCGCAGCCTGCCGTTCCATCTCAACAACCGACCGCGGCGTCCTCGGAAGCCACCCACAACCGAATCGCCGCGGTCACTCCACCCCCCGTCCAGGGGCAGGTCCTGCCTGCTCCTGGCGGGGGAACTCAAGCTGCGGGGGTGCCCCCCGCAGCCACACCTCCACCGGCGCTGCAGGGGACCCCGGTTCCCCCGCAGGCGCCCACAACGACCGTGGATACGCTCATGCGGGCAGCGGAAGGGGCGGGAGGCCCATCCAGGGAACCCACCAAGAAGGAAAGGCGAAGGCGCGAGAGGCGAGAGCAGACCCCGCTGGAGATGCAGAAGGGGGTCATCCGTCTCTCCTTCACCGTCATCTTCTTCATCACCATCATCGGGTACGTCAGCCGGACGATGGCGAGGACGTATCCATCCAGCGAACTTTGGAACAACGAGTTCGTGAGCATCGTCGGGTTCTTCGCCTTCGCCGCCTCCGTGTTCCTTTTGATGAAGGCGTCCCGGGTCGGCCGGTCGACCAGGGAGCCCATGAGTCCCGCGGAGGCCAGCCGGATGCAGTACGTCAGCCTAGGTGGCTTCCTTCTTTGGCTCGTGCCCTTCGTGGGTAGCTTCGGCTACTACTTCGGCATAGTCTTCCAGACGTCCAACATGCACTGGATCTTCTACGTCTTCGTGGGGGGTGGCATGCTGTCCATCCTCTACGGTCTGTCCGGGTCCAAGGAGAAGAGCTCGTTCTACAAGATCTTCATGTTCGGCGTCTACGGCATCTTGATGGCCACCATCCCGATGGCCCTACCCGCCTTCGGGGACCTCCTCGCCTCCTCGTTCTGGTGGAGCGCCACCTTCATCCTCCTCTCGGTGGGCTTCATCTTCATGGCGGTGATGGTCCGGCAGATGAGGGCCGACCAGTATGCCCAGCTGGACGCCGTCCTCGGGAGGGCGGACAAGGCGTTCGCCTCCCGCCGCTTCGACGAGGCCCAGAAGTTCTACTCCGAGGCCATCACCCTCACCCACACCCTGTACTCGGACCAGGTGTTCTCGGGCAGGAATCCCCGCGACCGGGGAGGGTCCTCGATACCCACGGAGTACTTCCGACCGTGGATCGGGAAGGCGAAGTGCCTCGCCCTTACCGGCAAGCTGCGCAAGGCGCTTGCCATATACGAGCTCATGCTCGAGGTCGACCCGGACAATCCCACGGTATGGTTCGACCGGGGCCGCATCCTGGTGGCGGAGAAGCGGTACGCTGAGGCGTACATCTCCTTCGACCGCGCCATCAAGTTGGAACCCCGATTGGAGGAGGCCAAGCAGGCCCGCTCGGACGTGCTCGATGTGATCAGGAAGATGGCGGTCTGAGGGTCCCTGAAGTCCCTCACCCGAAACTAGAAATATCGCAGCCCGCGATGTTCGCCCGTGGCCTCCCAGAAAATCATCCATGACCCCGTCCACGGTTCGATCCGGTTAACGGGACTGAGCCAGCGATTGTTGGAATCGGGCGAGCTGCAGCGCCTGGGCCACATCAAGCAGCTCGGCCTTGCCAACCTTGTGTTCCCCGGAGCCAACCACACCCGCCTCGAGCACAGCCTCGGCGCGTTCCACATCGCCGACCGTCTCGCCCGGGAGATGGAGATGGACGAGGAGGACCGGCAATTGCTCACCACGGCAGCCCTGCTCCACGATGTGGGCCACGGACCGTTCTCGCACACCCTGGAGGGGGCCGTGTTCTCCGAGCTGGGCTTCGATCATGTGGAGCACTCCCGCAGGATCATCCGGGGAGAGGTGGAGGCCCTGCCCCCGGGTGACCGGGAGGACCTGGGCTCGCTGCCCACCGTGAACCGGACCATTTCCGACGAGGGTCAGGACCCGGGGAAGGTGGCCAGCCTGCTCGAGGGCGGGAAGGGGCCCACCATCTTCGATTTCTCACCCGAGGGGAACCGCGTGGATGGTTTGGACCCTGCCACCCGACACCTTCGCCAGATAATCCACGGTGTGGTGGATGTGGACCAGATCGATTACCTGATGCGGGACTCCCACTACACCGGGGTGGCCCATGGTGTAATCGATGTCGACAGGTTGCTCCAGACCCTGGTCGTCGCCGACGGCGAGCTGGCGGTCCGGCGGGGAGGCGTCTCCGCCCTGGAGGGCATGCTGGTCGCACGTGGGCTCATGTACAGCAGCGTGTACTTCCACAAGACCGCCCGGATCGCCGAGCTGATGCTTGCCCGGGCCGTGGAGCGGATCTCGGACAAGGAGTTCATGGAACGGGTCCCTGCCATGACGGACGCCGAGCTGCTGTCGGACATGGCCACGATGGATGGGACACGGGAGATGGTGCTTCGCCTCAAGTACCGACGGCTCTACAAGTCCGCCTACCAGTTGCAGCTGGCCGATGCGTCGGAGGAACAGAGGCAGGCCTTGATGGACCTCTCCAAGCACACTGCCCGTAGGTCCTGGGAGGACGAGCTGGCACGCAGGGCGGGCCTCGCCGAGGGCGAAGTGCTCGTCGATGTGCCCGCCGCAGAGCTCCTCCTGTCCGAGCCGCGCCTCTACACGACCCACATCAAGGTGCTGGACAACGGCGATCTGTACCCCCTGTCCAAGTTCTCGCCCCTGGCGCGGGCCCTCCAGCAGCGCACCGTTACCCAGTGGGGCCTTCTTGTGGCCTGCACGGCGGAGGCGGTGGACGGGGTCCTTGCCGTCGTGGAGCGGGCACTGTCCCCCTAGGTAGCGCGCAGCGCTTTTTCTAGATGTTCGCGGATATGGGGCTCGACATGCAGGGAGGGGAAGAACATGCCCGAATGGCATTCCGACGAGAACGACGTCACCATCAAGATCGACCACGAGAAGTGCTACGGGGCCGAGGAGTGTGTCAATGTATGCCCTGCCGAGGTCTACCAGCTCGATGACGATGGCAAGGCCGTGGCCGAGAACGTGGAAGATTGCATCGAGTGCGGCGCCTGCGAGGGGGTTTGCCCCCCGGAGGCCATCTGGCACAGCGTGTGGTCGGGGTAGGTCATGTTCGAGCTGGTTGCCG
>JAUVRF010000198.1 GCA_030597775.1 Methanobacteriota archaeon
CTCCAGGGTGAAGTCGATGGTATCCCTGTAGTGGGCCAGGGAGACGAAGCAGCACTCGAACTGGGACGGGGGAAGGAACACACCCTTGGCCCGCAGCTCGGTGCAGTAGTTCAGAAAGACATCCGTCCGGGACCTCTTGGCATCCGCCAGGTTCCAGACTGGCTCTTGATTGAAGTAGACCTGGAACATGGGACCGAGCCCCTGGACCTGGAAACCGAGTCCCAGGTCCTCGACGATGTCGGCGATCCCCCTCTGGATATCCGCTCCCGTCCGGGCAACGGTGTCCAGGACATTCTCCTCCTTTATCATCCTCAATGTGGCGAGCCCGGCGGCGATGGATACCGGGTTCCCGTTGAAGGTGCCGGCGTTGTACACGTCGCCACCGGGGGTCAACCGGTCCATGATCTCGTGCCTGGCACCGAGGACCCCGATGGGGAACCCGCCGCCCACGATCTTGCCCATGGTGACGATGTCGGCGTTGACGCCGAAGTGTTCCTGGGCTCCCCCGAGGCCGAGGCGGAACCCGGTTATCACCTCGTCGAGGATCAGGAGGGAGCCATGCTACTCCAGGATTCCCTTCGCGCCCTGCAGGTAGCCATCCTTGGGCGGGATGAATCCCGCGTTGCCGATGATGGGCTCGGTTATCATGGCCGCCACCTCGCCCTCGTTCTCAGAAAGGGCGGTCTCGATGGCGTCCAGGTCGTTGAAGGGGACCAGGATGGTGTTCCTCGTGACGTCCTCGGGGATGCCCTTGGAGTCGGGAACGCTGTGGGTGAGCGCCCCCGAACCAGCCTTCACCAGGACGCTGTCGTGGGCGCCGTGGAAGGCACCCTCGACCTTGATGATCCTGTCCCTGCCGGTGAAGCCCCTGGCGAGTCGGACGGCGGTCATGGTGGCCTCCGTTCCGGTGTTGACGCACCTCACCTTGTCCACGTTCGGGACGTGATCGGTGATGAACTTGGCGTACTCGACCTCCTGGGCCGTCGGGGTACCGTAGCACCAACCCTTGTCGAGCCTCTCGGACACCGCTCGCTTGACGGCGGGGTGTCCGTGGCCGAGTATCAACGGTCCGAAGGCGAGGCAATAGTCCACGTAGGACCGCCCCTCCTCGTCGATCAGGTTGGGCCCGCTGGCGCTGGCCACGAAGAACGGGTAGGGGGATATCGCCCTAACTGGGCTGTTGACGCCCCCCACGAGCACCCGCTTGGACTCCCGGAACAGCTCCTCGTTGTTCATCGCAGCGCCTCCGCGGCCTCCTTGGCGTAGTAGGTGAGTATCATCGTGGCACCCGCGCGTCTTATAGCGAGCAGGCTCTCCATCAGGCACTTGTGCCCGTCGAGCCATCCCTTCTCGTCCGCGGCCTTGAGCATGGCGTACTCCCCGGAGACCTGGTAGGCCGCCATGGGCACGTCGTAACTGGTGGATAGCACCTTGATCACGTCCAGGTAGGGCATGGCCGGTTTGACCATGATGATATCCGCGCCCTCGGCCAGGTCCATCTCCACCTCCCTGAATGCCTGGCTCAGGTTGGCGGGGTCCATCTGGTGGGTCTTCCGGTCCTTGGGACCGGCGTGGAAGCCAGACTCGGCAGCGTCCCTGAAGGGCCCGTAGAAGGAGGAGGCGTACTTCACGGCGTAGGCGAGGATGAGGGTGTCCACGAACCCTTCCGCGTCCAGGGCCTGGCGGATGGCCCCGACCCTGCCGTCCATCATGTCCGACGGGGCGACGATATCGGCGCCGGCCCTGGCGTACTCGAGGGCGGCCCTGGCATACAGCTCGACCCCCTGGTCGTTTCGGATGTCATCGCCCTCGATGGGGGCGCAGTGACCGTGGTCGGTGTACTCGCAGAGGCACACATCGCAGGCGACAAGCAACCCGTCCCCCAGCTTGGCCTTGATGGCCCTGACGGCACGTGGCACGATGCCATCCGGGTCGTATGCCTGGGAGCCCTCGGCGTCCTTGTGCTCGGGGATCCCGAACAGGATGACACCCGGTATGCCGAGTTCGGCAGCCTGGGCGCACTCCTCGACCAGGGTCGAGATGGAGTGCTGGAATGCGCCAGGCATCGACGAGATGGGGGCCTTGGTCCCATCCTCCAGACCCTCCTTGACGAACAGGGGAAGGATGAAGTTGGAGGGAGAGAGCTCGTACTCGGTCACCATCTTGCGGACCAAAGGACTGTTCCTAAGCCTTCTCATCCGTACCTCTGGGTACATTCTTACCAACCTCCGTGTTCTGGGCTTCCATAGGGATCCCTGCGGGATGTCCCGCGGGCATGGATGAGCCACCTTCAGGCATCGGATGGCCACCCGCGTCCTCTGGCTGCAGATTGCTGCCGATGAAGATGTGAACGAAGCTCTTCATCTCCTCAGAATCCCCTGGATACTCCCGGAGTGCGGTCATGAAGTTGTGCATGAACTTCTTCATCAGGGACTTGGACAGCCCCTCCATGACCATCTCGGTCTGCGGCTCAAGCTCCCCGAGCATGGAGACGGCCTTGCCAAGCTCCCGGCGGCGGATCTCCTCGGTGTAGAGGTTGAGATGCGACAGGAGGTTCTGCAGGTGGAAGTGCTGTAGACTACCCATGAACTGCTCGATCTCCTTGGCGATGATCACCTCGACCTTGTCCGCCTCGGATTGCCGGAGAGCCTTGTTCCGCTCCGAGATCTCACGCAGGTCGTCAAGGCCAATGAATCGAACGAAGGGGATCTCGGATATCGTCGGGTCCACATCCTCGGGCATTGCGATGTCCACAACGGTCAGCGGCTTCTCCCTCTCGTCCATCACCCGCTCCACCATGTCACGGGAGATGAGCACATGGGGGCAGGAGGTGGCGGAGAACATCAGATCGGCGTCCGCGAGCTCCCTCTCCAACCCATCGAAGGGGATGGGTCTCCCGGGGTGTTCGCAGCAGAACTGCTCCAACCGCTCCGGGGTCCTCCCAACGACCACCAGCTCTCCCAGATTGAAGGTGCACAGGTACTCGGCCAGCAGCGAGGCCATCTTTCCCGAGCCCACCATGACGACCTTCCTTCCATCGAGGCTCTCCCTGTCGTTCGCCAGGTCCACGGCGGCCGACGCGACGGACACCTTCCCCTTGGAAATATCGGTCTCGGTCCTGACCAGCTTTCCCACCGAAAGGGCTTTTTGGAAGGTTGGTCGCAGGACGCGGCTGCAGTAGTTGTGCTCGCTGGAGAACACGAAGGCCTCCTTAACCTGCGAGAGGATCTGGTTCTCTCCAACGATCATGCTGTTGATGGAGGAGACCAGCCTGAAGAGATGTCCGATGGTATCGACCCACAGGTCCTCAACGACGTACCTGGCGGTGTGGGCCCCGAAGGTGTTGAGGATGACCTTGCGGGCCGGCACCCTCCCCATCTTCTCGCCCTTCCCGCTGAAGAACACCTCGAAGCGGTTGCAGGTCTGGAGGATCACCACCTCATCTATGTTGTCCTGGGTCAGCAGTGCCCTGTAAAGATCGTTCTTAGAGTCTTCATTGAGGGCGATCATGGACAGCACGTCGTGGGACGCCGTCTCGTAGGTGATCCTAAGATTCGCTATGTACATTGTATACCTCCCATGCCCTGGCCTTGGCCCCTTCCAGGTCACCTGACCTGACGAGCCGCGCGGTCTCCTCGTCTCCGTAGACCAATTCCAACACCCGGTTCTTCTCGTCGATGCCAGAGAGGCGCTCACGGACCGGGGAGAGCACCTCGAGCCAGTTGGCCAGTTCTTCGACTCCGCCGTCCAGCTCCTCACGTATCTTCCTCGCCAGGAAGGGGCACCTTCCCGACGTGGATATGGCTATGTTCACATCACCCGACATCGACAGCGCGGGAAAGAGGATGGTGGATACGTCCGGGTCGTCCACCACGTTGGCCAAGATGCCCAGGGACCGGCAATGGCCGGCGATCCCGTGGTTGAGCTCCCGAGAGGACAGGGCCGCCACCACCAGGGCCGTTCCCTCGGGGATGAGGTCCGACAGGTTGTCCAGGGTGATCTTCCGTCGAATGAGGTCCACACCCTCCGGTAGCGTGAGGTCCTCCTCGTCCACGACGGTGATGTGGGCGCCGAAGGCCCCGAGGTACTCGACCTTGCGCATGCCGACCTCGCCCCCACCGAAGACGATGACTGGACCCTCGATGTTCAAGACGGTGGGAAGCCTCATCCTCGCACCTCCTTTTCCTCGTTCGCTGCAGGGCGTTCGATGGTGAAGGACGTCTTCTTGAGCTCCCGTGTTGAGAAGAGAATGCGATGGTCGAACCCACCGGCCCGCTGGACGATCTCCTCGGCACGTCGGATTGCGGTCTCCCGGTCCTTGTCGTGTATCATGAAGAAGAGGTTGTAGGCCCAGCCCGACCGGGAGTAGCAGTGGGTGACCCCGGGCTCCCGGGCTATGGTCTGGCCAACCTCCTCGACCCGGTCCTGGGGGACGTCCATTGCCGTCATGGGGTTGGCTGAGAAGCCGAGCTTGCGGTGTGACAG
>JAUVRF010000323.1 GCA_030597775.1 Methanobacteriota archaeon
AGGGGGTCATGCCGTGGTCGCGGCCCGTTGTAGCGTCGCGGGGCGCGTGTGTGTCCTGCTTCTGTCATCAAGCATGGGTTGCTTGACAGAAGACAGTGATGACGAGGACATTGGGGATCAAAAGACCGTTCCAGTCCATCCTTTCTCGATGACCTCGATTCGTACCGACTTCGAGGATCCCGTGTATGAACCCGTGTTGCCGGACTACACCCTTCCCCTGCAAGCCAGCGAGGTGCGCTTCTTGGAGAGACTGATCGAGACGCTCGACCTCACGGACGATCAGGTCCTATTCCTCCTCGAGAACGGACTTGTGGGCATTTCAGACCTGCCAGTGAACTTCACCAGGTTCTACGATGCTTACGACAGGATATTCTGGCGTTACGATCTTCCGCTCCTATACACTTCCGACGCCGTGCTTGACGCCTTCCACCATATCTTCGAGGGAATGATGGTCACACTGGAAGGCTCCACTCTGTACGATGAACTGTACAACTTCACAGAGCGCATGATGGTGCTATCACAGGAACATTATAAAACACTCCCCGAGGAACAGAAGCAACTGGCCTTGGATAACATCATCTTCTTTGGAACTGCCCTCAGGCTTCTTGACCCTGAGGCTCCCGTGAAGTGGTTCGCCGTGGAGGAGATCGACCGTATGGTTGGTCTTATCGAGGGAGCTACGGGGACGATCCTCCCGCCGGGCTTCTCCCAATTGGAGGACCTGACCCAGTACGAGCCCAGGAGCCATTATACCTACTCGGACGAGTTGAGGCGTTACTTCAGGGCCATGATGTGGTACGGTCGATTAACGTTCTCGGGGGATTCGGACAGCGAGACAAGGCGCGCCATCCTCGTCTCGATGGCGCTGCGGGAAGATCACGTGGCCAACACCTCCTACAGCAAGGTGATGGCGATGGTAAGGTTCCTCGTTGGTTTCCCTGACGACCTGACCTACCTGGAGTACGCCGACGCGGTCGACCAGGTGTTCGGCGTAGTTCCCCCCGACTTCTCTCCCATCTTCGACGATGATAGGCTGGACATTCTCCAAAGATCCCTGAAGGAGCTCAGACCACCCAAGATCAACTCCGACATGACGGCACCAGGACAGACCGTCTGGGGTCTCCGGATGTTGGGCCAGGCCTACGTAATAGGCTCCTACGTGTTCCAAAGGTGCACCTACGATAACGTGCCCGATAGGTACGTCCCCTCCGCCTTGGACGTGATGGCTGCCCTGGGTTCCCAGGAAGCTTGGGACCGGGAGGATTTCGATTCGTACCAACCCGCCTTCGAGGAGAACCTGGGGGAGCTCCGTGACGAGGTGGCTGCATACGGAGAGGCCTACTGGAACTCCTCCATCTACAACGGTTGGCTTCATTGCCTCCAGGCCCTGGACCAGAACACCTCCCACCCCGATCTCCCAGCCTTCATGGGGACCGACGCCCGGGCGGCACAGCAGCTCAATACCCAGCTGGGTTCATGGACCCAGCTGACCCCCGACACACAGCTGTACAGGAAGCAGACCTACACCTACGTGGGCATGTCCGCCCCTCCAGCGGAGTACGTCGAGCCTGTTCCAGAGCTGTACTCGAGGATGGCCGAGATCATCAAGACCCTGGTCGACGGGATGGACGACATGGATCTTCTCACGCCGACCATGAGGACCATCCTGGGTAACTTCTGGAAGGTGTTACACTGCTTCGAGGAGTACGCCATCGCTGAGCTGGAGCTCCGAGAGCCCGAGTTTGACAGCGAAACGATGATACATCCTAGGCACGCCTATGAGTATATGGTCTGGGAGCCTACCTATGGCGAGACCTACGAGGGCCGGACGATCCTGGTTTCCGATGTCCACACCCTCCACGACGCCCGCTCCCCCATATCCTACCTGGAAGAGGGTGTGGGTTACGTCAGGCTCTTGATAGTGATCGCTCCTTCACCGGATGGTCACTATATTTGCGTGGGACCCGTCTTCGAGCATTACGAGTTCAGCAGAGATGGAAACCTCGGCCGCCTCACGGACGAGGAGTGGGAAGGGATGCTGGCCAACGGCACCGCCCCCGAGCCCGCACCGTGGGCCCAGGACTTCACCGTGTGAGCTCAACAATCCGTCTTGACCGCTTCGCAGCTCTTGTGGGGGTTCTTCCTGTCACAGATCTCCTGGATGGGGCACTTGCACTCCTTCTCGAACTGGCAGGGACCGTCCCCCTTCTTCGTCAGCCCCTGGGACTTGTACTTCGACAGACCGTCGGGGAACACGGTCACGGTGGTGCCGTACCTCTCGGACATCATCTTTGCCGCCAGGAAGTTGGCGCCAGAGGAGATGCCCACGCAAAGGCCCTTGGCATCGGTGAGGTACTGGGCCGCCTCCCTCGCCTCCACGGTCGAGCAGGTGGCGACCTCGTCGATTATCGGGTGGAGACCACCCTTCCCATCGGAGGCGATGGCGGGAATGAAGCCATCGCCGATGCCCCCGATGCCGTGCATGCCAGGCTCGCCCCCGCTCATGACGGGCGATTCTGCCGGTTCCACGGCGACGATCTTGATATCGGGGAAGACCTCCTTGAGGCGTTTGCCCACGCCTATCAGGGTGCCCCCGGTGCCGACACCGGCGACGAAGGCCCCGATCCTCTCCGCACGGGGCTTCATCTGCTCCAGGATCTCGGTCCCGGTGGTCTTGTAGTGGCATTCCACATTGAGGGGGTTGGAGAACTGGTCCGGGTTGAAGCAGTTGCGGTCCGAAGCCACCAACTCGTCGCGGATCTGGGCGGCCTCGGCGAAGTTACCCTCGGAGCAGAATATCATCCTCGCGCCGAGCACCTCCATCACCCGCTTCCGCTCATCGGACATGTTCTTGGGCATCACGATGGTGATGGGGTATCCCTTCTCCCGGGCGAAGAACGCCAAGGAGATCCCCGTGTTCCCGCTGGAGGCCTCGACTATCTCCATACCGGGTCTGAGCAGCCCCTGACGCTCGCTCTCGTTGATGATGTAGAAGGCTATCCTGTCCTTGATGCTCCCCAACGGGTTCGTGCACTCCATCTTGGCATAGATGCCGTCCGCCTCGACCATCGGGGTGTTACCAACCTTGACCAATACGCTGCCTCCGGACTGCGTGTACCATCTGGCTAACACGTTTTTCCGATATTAAGGTTTCCAGCCTGGCCATCCGAACGGTCCTGTCCAACCGATAACCCTATCTATCCTGGCCGGAATCCGGATGAGGGATGTCCATGGAATCCATCAAGGCACCTCGTGGCTTGGAGTTGAGCTGCAAGAACTGGCGCACCGAGGCG